>JABFYB010000625.1 GCA_013361475.1 Hamadaea sp. | reverse complement strand
CTCGCCCTCGGCGACCATCAGCTCCAGCGTGCGGCCGACCTGCTTCTTGTTCTCCTCCCAGGAGATCTCCTCCTGGAGGGCGACGAGACGCTCGTAGCGCGCCTGGACGACCTTCTTGGGGATCTGGTTCTCCATGGTCGCGGCCGGGGTTCCGGGGCGCTTGGAGTACTGGAAGGTGAAGGCCTGCGCGAACCGTGCCTCGCGCACCACGTGCATCGTCTCCTCGAAGTCCTCCTCGGTCTCGCCGGGGAAGCCCACGATGATGTCGGTGGTGATCGCGGCGTGCGGGATGGCGGCGCGGACCTTCTCGATGATCCCGAGGTAGCGCTCCTGGCGGTAGGAGCGGCGCATCGCCTTCAGGACGGTGTCCGAGCCGGACTGCAGCGGCATGTGCAGCTGCGGCATCACGTTCGGCGTCTCGGCCATGGCCGCGATCACGTCGTCGGTGAAGTCGCGCGGGTGCGGGGAGGTGAAGCGGACGCGCTCCAGGCCCTCGATCTTTCCGCAGGCCCGCAGCAGCTTGCTGAACGCCTCGCGGTCGCCGATGTCGGAGCCGTACGCGTTGACGTTCTGGCCGAGCAGTGTGATCTCGGAGACGCCCTCACCGACCAGGGCCTCGATCTCGGCGAGGATGTCGCCGGTGCGGCGGTCCTTCTCCTTGCCGCGCAGGGCCGGGACGATGCAGAAGGTGCAGGTGTTGTTGCAGCCGACGGAGATCGACACCCAGGCCGCGTAGGCGCTCTCGCGCCGGGTCGGCAGCGTCGACGGGAACGCCTCCAGCGACTCGGCGATCTCGACCTGCGCCTCCTCCTGCACGCGCGCGCGTTCCAGCAGGACGGGCAGCTTGCCGATGTTGTGCGTGCCGAAGACGACGTCGACCCAGGGCGCCCGCTTCACGATGGTGTCGCGGTCCTTCTGCGCCAGACAGCCGCCGACCGCGATCTGCATGCCGGGGCGCTTGGTCTTCATCGGCGCGAGGTGGCCGAGGTTGCCGTACAGCTTGTTGTCGGCGTTCTCACGGACCGCGCAGGTGTTGAAGACGACGACGTCCGCGTCGCCGTTCGCGTCCTCGGGCGCGCGCACGTAACCGGCGTCTTCGAGCAGCCCCGACAATCGCTCGGAATCGTGGACGTTCATCTGGCACCCGTAGGTGCGCACTTCGTACGTCTTGGTTCGAACGTCCACTGCCGTGCTCCGGTCCCTGCTGCTCATGTGACAAGGGTATGCGGTCGCGAGAACCGCCCGCCCCGGACCGAGGTGACGGGAGGAGAGGGGGAACCACAAGCGCCGGTCACCGGCCCGGCAGGCTGACCCGGGAGGGGCCGGCACGGGGGCCGGGGCGGGGCGCTACGCCTCGCCGGCCGACCACCCCTGGCGGCGTAGCACTCCCGACACGTCCGGTGCCTCGTAGTGCTCCCCCTTGAGCACCTTGCCGTCGGCCCGGCGGGCGACCTGGCCGTCGGGGCCCAGCTTGGTCATGTTGGAGCGGTGGATCTCGGCGAGTACGGCGTCGAGGTCGATCCCGTGGACCAGGGCCGTGCCATACGCGACGTAGACGACGTCCGCCAGCTCGTGCGCGAGTCTGTCGAGCGGGCCGGCGACGCAGACCTCGGCGACCTCCGCGGCCTCTTCTGCGAGCAGCTCGCCACGGTGCCCGGCCAGTTCCGGGGAGACCTCGGTGGGCGTGCTGCGGGCGTCGAGCCCGAAGGCGAGGTGGAACTCACGGACCAGGTCGGCGGGGGAGGAACTCATGCGGCCGACTGTAGCGGCCGGGTCTGACAGTCCCTGTCCCGGAGGCGTCCCGCTCCGGCGGCCACCCCCGCCCCCTCCCTTCCTGTGACCCCTGCCCTGGTCAGCACCGCGCACCGGCTGGCAGGATCTCGGCCATGTCCGAGTTCCTCACCCGAATCAGCAGGCGCCGGACCATGCAGAGCGTGGCCGCCGGGTTCGTCGCCCTGGGGCTCCTGCTGTGGTGGCTGCTGCCCCTGGGCGAGGAGCCCCCGAGCGGGACGATCACGTTCAGCACGGGCACGCGCGCGGGGGTGTATCAGGAGTACGGCGCCCTGCTGCGCAAGGAGCTCGCCAAGGACATGCCGCAGCTGAAGGTGAAGCTGCTGACCAGTGACGGCTCGCAGGAGAACGTCGAGCGCGTGGCGACCGGGAAGGCCGACTTCACGATCGCGGCCGCCGACGCCGTGGACACGTACGAGATCGGCGACAAGCCCGTTATCAACCGGCTGCGCGGGGTCGCCCGGCTGTACGACGACTATGTCCAGCTGGTCGTGCCGCCGAACTCCGACATCCGCTCCGTCAAGGACCTGAAGGGCAAGCGGGTGGCGATAGGGCTGCCCGACTCCGGTGTCCGGCTCATCGCCACCCGGGTGCTGGAGGCCGCCGACATCGACCCGGAGAAGGACATCACGCCCCGGTCGGACGGCATCGACACCGGGCCCGAGCGGCTGGGGCGCGAGCTCGACGCGTTCTTCTGGTCGAGCGGGGTGCCGACGGACGGGCTGGAGAAGATCGCCGAGACCTCCTCGTTCCGGTTCGTGCCGATCGACGCCGACCTCGTCGCCAAGGTGCACGCCCAGGGCGACGCGGCCCACTTCTACCGCGCGACCAACATGCCGGAGTCGGCGTACCCCACCATCCAGAACGGCGACACGGTGCCGACGATCGCCGTCTCCAACCTGCTGATCACCCGCAAGGACATGGACCCCAGGCTCACCGAATGGCTGACCCGCACGGTGATCAAGAGCCGCGACGGCATCGGCGCCCACGTCCACTCCGCGCAACTGGTCGACCTGCGCACGGCGATCTACACCGACCCGCTGTCGTTGCACGAGGGCGCCCAGCGCTACTACCGCTCGGTCAAGCCGTAGGAGGCCTGGGCCGAAGCGGTGGCAACCTGTCGGCGCCGGTCCGGCGGCTGTGCCGGCCCGGCTACGACGGTGACTGATTTGCGGCTGGGCCCGGCTACGACCGTGACTGATTGGGATGGGCCCGACCACGACGGTGACTGATTGGGCTGGCCCGGCTACGGCTGGGGCGGGCAGCGGCCGAGCCCGGCTACGACCCTGCCGGACTACGGCTGGGCTGTGGGCAACGGCTGGCTGTGGGCCACGGCTGGGCCCGCCGGCTACTGCGTCGGCGCCGTCCTGGGCACCGTCACCGTCACCCGGAGTCCGTTCGGTTCATTGCGGGCGTACGAGATGGAGCCGCCGCCCGCCGCGAGGAGGACCCGCGAGATCGACAGGCCCAGGCCCGAGCCCTTGATGTTCTGGTGCCGGCCGCTGCGCCAGAAGCGGTCGCCGATGCGGGCGAGTTCCTCGTCGGTGAGGCCGGGGCCGTGGTCGGCGACCACGATCGTCGACGCACTGCCGTTGAAGGTCACGGTCACCTCGACGCGCTCGTCCTCGGGCGTGAACTTGACCGCGTTGTCGATCACCGCGTCCAGCGCGCTGGACAGTGCCACCGGGTCGGCCCAGGCGGTGGTGGCCGGGCAGTCCCCCACCAGCCGTACTCCCTTGGCCTCGGCGGTCGGCGCCCAGGCCGCGACGCGCTCGGCGGTCAGCGCGCCGACGTCGGTGAGCCGGAGGTCGGCTTCGGTGTGCTCGGCCAGCGCGAGGTCGAGCAGGTCGTCCAGAACCTGGGCGAGGCGCTTGCCCTCGCCCTGGACCGAGGCGATCTCCGCATTGCCCTCCGGTAGTTCGAAAGCGAGCAGTTCGATGCGCAGCAGCAGCGCCGCGAGCGGGTTGCGCAGCTGGTGCGAGGCGTCGGCGACGAAGGCGCGCTGCTGCTCCAGCACGTCCTCGACGTTGTCCGCCATCTCGTTGAACGACCGGGCCAGCCGCCGGAGTTCCGGCGGACCGCTGGCAACCGCGACCCGCGTCTTCAAACGCCCGCTCGCGATCGCGTGCGTGGTGGTGTCCAGCACCCGAACCGGCCTGAGCACCCAGCCGGTCAGCCGGAGCGCGGCCCCGACGGCCACCAGCATCGCGGCCGTCAGACCCGCGCCGATGATCAGCCAGCCGTCCAGGATCCGCGACCGCATCTGCCCGGTGGGCGAGTCGGTGACGACGACCGCGACGACGTCACCGTCCCGGATGACCGGCGAGGCGACGACGAGATGGCCCTGCTGCCAGGGCCACACCTGCTGCGGATCATGGCTGCGCCGGCTGAGCAGCGACTCCTCGAAGGCCTCGCGCACCTCGCCGGTCTCGGGCAGGAACCAGGTCGTCGGCCCGTTGGCCAGGGGGGTGTCATTGGGCAGGAAGACGCCGGCCCGGATGCCGTAGACCTCGTAGTAGTTCTCCAGCTCCCGGCTGAGGATGCGCAGCTCGTCGCGGGATCCCGAGGTCGTGTCGGCGGCGGGTCGTGCGATGGCCGCGAAGTACGCCGTGTCGTCGATCCGGTCGACGACCACCTTCTGCTGCTGGGCCGAGGCCAGGCTGACGCCGAGCGGTACGCCGAGCGCGAGCAGCACGGCCGCCATCAGGACGATGAGCAGCGGGAGGAGACGAGTGCGCACCCTTGCCCGCTACGCGGCCGGGGCGACGAGCCGGTAGCCGACGCCGCGTACGGTCTCGATCAGCGCCGGCATCCGCAGCTTGGCGCGCAGGGACGCCACATGCACCTCAAGAGTGCGCCCGGTCCCCTCCCAACTCGTGCGCCACACCTCACTGATGATCTGCTCGCGACGGAAGACGACCCCGGGGCGCTGGGCGAGCAGGGCAAGGAGATCGAACTCCTTGCGAGTCAGTTGGACAACCGAACCGTCCACGCTGACCTGACGAGTGGGCAACTCGATGTGTACGGCGCCCAGCCGCAGCACCGCGTCGCTGCCCGTCCCGGCCTCCTCCTGGACGTTGCGCCGGCTGACGGCGTGGATCCGGGCGAGCAGTTCTCCGGTGTCGTACGGCTTCACCACATAGTCGTCGGCCCCGAGGTTGAGGCCGTGGATGCGGGAGCGGACGTCGGAGCGCGCGGTGACCATGATCACCGGGGTGCTGGTGCGCTTGCGGATCTTGCCGCAGACCTCGTATCCGTCCTGGTCGGGCAGGCCGAGGTCGAGGAGGACGACGCCGAAGCCGTTGCCCTCGGGGACGAGCGCCTGAAGGGCCTCCTCGCCGCTACGCGCGTGCGTGACGTCGAAACCGTGCCGCGCCAGGACCGCGGACAGCGCGGCTGCGACATGGTTGTCGTCCTCGACGAGGAGGAGTCTCATCCCGGCCTCCTTCGGTTCATCGGCCGTACGATTCGTATGGATACACAGTGCGTGCGCACGCGCGCGTGCACCATGGAAGTCACGCTGATGGACGACGACGCCGTCAAGTAGGTTCCGGTTACGGGCCGCTTCCGTTATGCAGCCGGTACGCGCACAGGCCACAAGTGCTACGACACGTGTCCGATTGCTATCGGATCGTGATGCTCAGATTCCCCTCAGAACTAATGACGCAGGTCGGATACGGTTATTACTGTCCTCCGAAACCGAGGAGGACGGAGCCTGAGAGCGATGACCGAAGTATCGGTGGCCAAGGAAGATGTGGCCGCGACCGGCGACCTGGTCGTCCTGAAGAACGTCAACAAGCACTTCGGCGCGTTGCACGTGCTGCAGGACATCGATCTGACGATCGCCCGCGGTGAGGTCGTCGTGGTCATCGGACCCTCCGGGTCCGGGAAGTCCACCCTGTGCCGCGCCATCAACCGCCTCGAGACGATCGACTCCGGCGCGATCGCCATCGACGGCAAGCCGCTGCCCGCGGAAGGCAAGGAGCTGGCCCGACTGCGCGCAGACGTCGGGATGGTCTTCCAGTCCTTCAACCTTTTCGCGCACAAGACCGTGCTCGAGAACGTGATGCTGGGCCAGATCAAGGTCCGCAAGTCGGACAAGAAGAAGGCCGAGGAGAAGGCCCGCGCCCTGCTCGACCGGGTGGGCGTGGCCAACCAGGCGGACAAGTACCCCGCCCAGCTCTCCGGCGGCCAGCAGCAGCGTGTGGCCATCGCCCGGGCGCTGGCCATGGACCCCAAGGTCATGCTCTTCGACGAGCCCACGTCGGCGCTCGACCCGGAGATGATCAACGAGGTCCTCGAGGTCATGCAACAGCTCGCCCGCGACGGCATGACCATGATCGTCGTCACCCATGAGATGGGCTTCGCCCGTTCGGCCGCCAACCGGGTGGTGTTCATGGCGGACGGCAAGATCGTCGAAGAAGCTGTGCCGGACCAGTTCTTCAGCAACCCTCGCAGCGACCGCGCGAAGGACTTCCTTTCCAAGATCCTGCACCACTGACGGACTGCTTCACGCACCCGACGACCTGCGTCATCCAGCCCTTTGAGGGACACCCCTCCGACGGGACGCATCTCTTCATCACGCAAAGGATGTTCACCATGAAGCTCCGCAAGGTCTCCGCCGCGGCCGCCGCTGCACTCGTTCTCTCCATCACTGCCACCGCTTGTGGTGGCGGCGACGGTGACAACGAGGGTGGGTCGGGCTCCGGCGGTGGCGACAAGATCAAGATCGGCATCAAGTACGACCAGCCGGGTCTGGGCCTGAAGGAGCCGGGCGGCTTCTCGGGCTTCGACGTGGATGTGGCCACATACGTGGCGAAGGAGCTCGGCTACAACGCCGACCAGATCGAATTCGTCGAGACCAAGAGCGCCGACCGTGAGAACGCGTTGTCTCGCGGCGACGTCAAGATCATCGCGGCGACGTACTCGATCACCGACGAGCGCAAGCAGAAGGTCGACTTCGCCGGCCCGTACCTGCTGGCCCACCAGGACCTGCTCATCAAGGCAGATTCGGACATCTCCGACGGCACGGACCTCAACGGCAAGAAGCTGTGCTCGGTGGCCGGTTCGACCTCGGCGCAGAACGTCCACGACACGATCGCCCCGAAGGCCCAGCTGAAGCAGTACAGCGGCTACTCGGAGTGCATCGCCGCCCTGCAGAGTGGTGCCGTGGACGCGGTGACCACGGACGACTCGATCCTCGCAGGCTTCGCCGCGCAAGAGCAGTACAAGGGCAAGTTCAAGCTCGCCGGCCTCAAGCTGAGCAACGAGAACTACGGCATCGGTGTGAAGAAGGGTGACACCGAGACCGTGAACAAGGTCAACGCCGCGCTGGAGAAGATGGTCAAGGACAAGGCCTGGGACAAGGCGGTCCAGGACAACTTCGGTCCGGCCAACTACAAGAACGAGCCCGCGCCGAAGATCGGCGTCATCGTTCCGCCGAAGCAGTAGCACGAGGGTTGACCGGCGTGCCGTCGCCGACTGCGATCGAGGCGGCGGCACGCCGCGCTGTCCACCTACATCACCCACCCGGAAGCGCGGGAGATCGTGTTCGACTTTCTTTCTGACTATGACGACCCCAGCCTGTTGGGCGCCTTCTGGGTGACGGTGCAGCTCACCCTCTTGTCCGGCGTCGGCTCTCTGGTCTGGGGCACCCTTCTGGCCGCGATGCGGGTCAGCCCGGTCCCGCTGATGCGCGGATTCGGCACTGCCTACGTCAACATCGTCCGGAACATCCCCCTCACGGTCATCATCCTCTTCACCTCCCTCGGCCTCGCCGACATCTTCGGGGTGACGATGGGCTCCGACGTGTTCGAGACCCGGGACTTCCGGCTGGCGGTGCTCGGCCTCGTCGCCTACACCGCGGCCTTCGTCTGTGAGGCGATTCGCTCTGGCATCAACACCGTGCCGCTCGGACAGGCTGAGGCGGCCCGGGCCATCGGCCTGAACTTCACCCAGACCCTCCGGCTCATCGTGCTGCCGCAGGCGTTCCGTGCGGTCATCGGCCCGCTGGCCAACGTACTGATCGCGCTCACGAAGAACACCACGGTGGCGGCCGCGATCGGCGTGGCAGAAGCGGCCCTTCTGATGAAGGAAATGATCGAGAACGAGGCTCAGACGGTACTCATCGCCGCAATCTTCGCCTTCGGTTTCGTGGTACTGACCCTGCCGACCGGCCTCTTCATGGGCTGGCTGAGCAAGCGACTGGCGGTGAAGCGATGACCTCCGTTCTCTACGACGCTCCGGGCCCCCGCGCCAAACGGCGCAACATCATCCTCTCGGTGGTCTTCTTCGCCCTGCTCGCTCTGCTGGCGTGGTGGGTCTGGAAGACGATGAACGACAAGGGCCAGCTGGAGTGGGCCCTGTGGAAGCCGTTCACCGAGTCCGAAGCCTGGTCGACCTACCTGCTTCCGGGCCTCGCCAACACCCTCAAGGGCGCTGCACTGGCCATGGTGATCGCCCTTCCGCTGGGTGCGGCTCTCGGCATCGCCCGCATGTCCGACCACCGATGGGTGCGGATTCCGGCTGGTGTGGTGGTCGAGTTCTTCCGAGCCATCCCCGTCTTGCTGCTGATGCTGTTCGCCAACGAGTTCTACGTCCGCTCCACGGACATCCCCAGCGACGAGCGACCCCTGTACGCAGTGGTCACCGGCCTGGTGCTCTACAACGCCTCGGTCCTCGCTGAGGTCGTACGGGCCGGCATCCTGGCCCTTCCGAGGGGCCAGACAGAAGCGGCCCACGCCATCGGTCTGCGCAAGACCCAGACCATGACCAGCATCCTGCTCCCGCAGGCCGTCACCGCGATGCTGCCGGCCATCGTCAGCCAGCTCGTGGTAATCGTGAAGGACACGGCCCTCGGTGGCGTGATGATCGGCTTCACCGAGCTGCTCAACGCGCGCCAGACGCTGGCGGCGTTCTACGGCAACGTCATCCAAAGCTTCGTCGTGGTGGCGATCATCTACATCATCCTGAACTTCATCCTCACCAGCTTCGCGAGCTGGCTGGAGAAGAGGCTGCGGCGCAGCAAGCGCAGCACGGGCGCTGTCCTCGGGGCTGAGGACATGGAGGAGCTGAACCCGGCGGCAACGGGTGGCACCTTCGGAACCGGTGCCGGAGGAACGATCTGACCACGAGTCACATCGCTTGATCTGAGGGAGGGCAGTGGCATGATCGCCACTGCCCTCCGTCACTTGACGCAAGCACCGGCAATAGGTTGCATACGTTCTGTGATCGTGCACCCTGCTCCAACTTTCTGTTCACTTGCGTCTTTCGGGACACCGCTGCGGGCAGGGGGCGCCGCGCCGTGGACCCGGTGATCATCGTCGGAGCGGGGCCCGTCGGGCTCACGCTCGCCCTGGC
>JABFYB010000293.1 GCA_013361475.1 Hamadaea sp. | reverse complement strand
GGCCAGCTTACGGACCGGCGGCTTGGCCAGCACCGAAGCGCCCCCGTTGACCGGTGCCGGAGCGGCCGGAGCCACCGGAGCCGGAGCAGGAGCCGCAGGAGCCGTCGGAGCGGCAGCCGCAGCCGGAGCAGCAGCGGGTGCGGCCGGCGAAGAAGAGACCCGGGGACGCCGCTTGGCTTCCGTCGTCCGCGGCCCGTATCCGACCAGCACCGCAGTCCGCCCACCCGGCGCAGGTCCGCCGATGAGTCCGGCGTCCGGTGCGGCCGCCTTCTCAGCGCCCGCCGCCGCCTGCGACGACATGTCGTCGACCGGGCCGGACGCCGACGAGCCGGACGGGTCGGTGTCGATCGCGATGATCGGCGAACCGACCTCGACGACCGTCCCTTCCGGATGGTGGATCTCGACGACCTTGCCGGCCCACTTCGCGGGGATCTCGACGGCCGCCTTCGCCGTCTCGACCTCCACGATCGGCTGGTTCAGCTCGATCACGTCACCGACGTTGACCAGCCACTTCAGGATCTCGCCCTCGGTCAGACCCTCACCGAGGTCGGGCAGGTTGAACTCCTTGACGCTCATGAGTTCACCACCCGAACGAGCGGTCGACGGCGTCGAGGACGCGATCCAGGTCGGGCAGGTACTCCTCCTCCAGGCGCGAGGCCGGGTAGGGGGTGTTGTAGCCGGCGACCCGCAGGACGGGCGCCTCCAGGGAGTAGAAGCACTCCTCGGTCACCCGGGCGGCGATCTCCGAGCCCATCCCCAGGTTCCCCGGCGCCTCGTGCACGACGACCAGTCGCCCTGTTCGGCGTACCGAGTCGAATACCGGAGCCAGGTCCATCGGCGAGAGCGAGCGGAGGTCGATGACCTCGAGCGACCGGCCGTCCTCCTGAGCCGCGGTGGCCGCGTCGAGCGCGGTCTTGACCATCGGACCGTACGCGAGGACGGTGGCGTCGGTGCCGGCCCGGACCACGCGGCTGGAGTGCAGCGGGGTGACGGCGTCGAGACCGAGCGCGGTGTCGACGGCGCCCTTCTCCCAGTAGCGGCGCTTGGGCTCCAGGAAGATGACCGGGTCCTCGGACGCGATCGCCTGCTGGATCATGAAGTACGCGTCCTCCGGGTTGGAGCACGCGACGACCTTGAGCCCGGCCGTGTGCGCGAAGTACGCCTCCGGCGACTCGCTGTGGTGCTCGACCGCGCCGATGCCGCCGCCGAACGGGATGCGGATGACCATCGGCAGGTTCACGTGCCCGCGCGAGCGGTAGCGGAACTTCGCCACCTGCGACACGATCTGGTCGTACGCCGGGTAGACGAACCCGTCGAACTGGATCTCGCAGACCGGCCGGTAGCCGCGCAGGGCCAGGCCGATCGCGGTGCCGATGATGCCGGACTCGGCGAGCGGGGTGTCGATGACCCGCTCCTCGCCGAAGTCCTTCTGCAGCCCGTCGGTGATGCGGAAGACGCCGCCGAGCTTGCCGATGTCCTCGCCCATGAGGATGACCTTGTCGTCGCGCTCCATGGCGCGGCGCAGGCCGGTGTTGAGCGCCTTGCCCAGGGTCAGAGTCTCGACCGCCATCAGTGCGCACCCCCCTCGAACGACGCGGCGTACGCCTCGAACTGCTTGCGCTCGGCGTCGACCAGTGGCGAACCTTCGACGTAGACGTTCTCGAAGATCTGGGCCGGGTCGGGATCGGGCATGCTGAGCACCCGTTCCCGCAGCCGGACCGCCTCGGCCTTCGCGTCCGCGTCGACCTGCTCGAAGAACGCCTCGTCGGCGATCTTCTCCTTGGTGAGCAGCGCCCGGACCCGGGCGATCGGGTCCTTCGCCTGCCATGCCTCCACTTCGGAGGAGACGCGGTAGCGAGTGGGGTCGTCGGAGGTGGTGTGCGCGCCCATCCGGTAGGTGTACGCCTCGATCAGCGTCGGGCCCTGGCCCAGCCGGGCGTTGTCCAGCGCCGCGCGCGTGACCGCATAGCAGGCCAGCACGTCGTTGCCGTCGACTCGGACGCCGGGGAAGCCGAAGCCGGCCGCCCGCTGGAACAGCGGGATCCGGGTCTGGCGCTCCAGCGGCTCGCTGATCGCGTACTGGTTGTTCTGGCAGAAGAAGACGACCGGGGCGTGGAAGACCGAGGACCAGATGAAGGCCTCGTTGACGTCGCCCTGGCTG
>JABFYB010000444.1 GCA_013361475.1 Hamadaea sp. | reverse complement strand
TCAGGCACGTGCCATCGTCGGGGTCGAGCTGGTGATCCGGCGGGTCGAGGCCAAGGCCAAGCTCAGCCAGAACCGCTCGGCCGCCGACGTCGGCGGCGTCATCGACGGACTGACGGAGCAGGGCCAGACCGCCGCGGCGTCCGCGATGCGCGCTCACAACGGGCACTGACGGCCGCTGCGCGTCAGATCAACTGGTACGCCCAGCGCCGTACTCGGCGGGACGATCCTCGGGCGACCGTGGAGCCGGCGGGCGTACCGTCTCGATGACGGCCGGAAATCCGTCGCGCCGTCCATATAGGACGCCAAGCAGCCCGGCCGCCGTCAGCACGGCGGCGACCGCCGGCAGCGCACCGGTTCCCCAGCCGGCCAGGACCTGCCCGCCGAGCAGCGCCCCACCGCCGATGCCGAGGTTGAACGCCGAGGCGTTGAGCGCCGACGCGGTGTCCCCCGCCTGCGGCGGGGCTGCGCGCAGGATGGCGGCCTGCACCAGGACGGCCAGCCCGTTCAGGGCGAGCCCGGCCACCATGACCCCGGCGACGGCGAGCACGGGCCCGTCGGGGGCGACGGCGAGGAAGACGAGCGCCGCGGTGAGGATGCCGCCGCCGGACAGCATCGCCAGCCGCGGTCGCCGATCGACCAGCATCCCGGCCAGGAACAAGCCGACCGCCCCGGCGACGCCGTAACCGAACAACGCCGGGCCGAGCGTCTTCTCAGCGACCCCGGACGCCTGCAGGAACGGCGAGATGTAGGTGTAGAAGGCGAAGTAGCCGAGCATCGTCAGCGCCGTGGTGACCGCGACGACCGTCACGGACGGCGTTCGCAGTACGCGTACCAGGCTGGTCTCGGTGGCGGCGGTCTCGCCCGGCATCGGCGGCAGCAGCCGCGACGCGACCAGGGCGACGAGCGCGGTCGCCCCGGAGAGCGCCAGGAACGACGCCCGCCAGCCGATCGCCACTCCCAGCCCGGTCCCCAGCGGCACTCCGACCAGGACGGCCACGGTTCCGCCGCTGAACACGATCGTCACCGCCCGGCCGAGCCGCTCCGGCGGAACCAGGCGCGCCACGTATCCGGCGACCATCGCCCAGAACACCCCGTGCGTCAGCCCGCCGAGCAGGCGCGCGACCGCCGCGATCGGGTAGGCCGTGCTCACCGCCATCAGGACGCTGCTTCCGGCGTACGCGACGAGGGTGCCGACGAACAGCGCACGCCGCGGGAGGCGGGCGGTCGCCCGGCCGAGCGGGGCCGCGAACAGGGCCACCATGAGGGCGTACCCGGTGACGAGCAGCCCGACCGACGGCTCGCTCACGCGCAGGTCGTGGCTGATGGAGCTGAGCAGGCCCATGGGCAGCATCTCGGTGGTGACCGAGAGGAAGGTCCCGGCGGCGACCAGCAGGAGGCTGGCCAGCGGCCAGGGTGCGGCCCGGGGGGTGTTTTCCATGATCGCGACCGTATCTGTGGGGGCGGTTGTCGATTCGGCGGGGGCTCGTTCGTATAAGCAGGTGAGACGGATGAGTGAGGTGGTCGGCGTTGAGTGAGGCTCGGGTGGTGCTCGGTGGCCGAGGGCTGGTGGAGTCCCCACGATGGCACGGCGACCGGCTGTACTTCTCGGACTGGTCCGCCGGTGAGGTCCTCGCGACCGACCTGGCCGGCCGGAGCGAGGTGGTCGCGCGCGTGCCGTCGCTGCCCCTGTGCACAGCGTGGCTGCCCGACGGCCGGATGGTGATCGTCTCGTCGGCCGAGGGGCGGCTGCTCGTCCGGGCCGGGGACGGGGGCCTGAGGAGGTACGCCGACCTCGGCCGTCCGGGCTGGAACGACGTGGTCGCCGATGGGCGGGGCAACGTCTACGTGAACCGGGCGGGCTTCGATCCGATGGCCGGCGAGGAGGTCCGGCCGGGCGGGGTGTCGCTGGTGACCCCGGACGGCGGCCTACGCCAGGTCGCCGACGACGTCCTGTTTCCCAACGGAATGGCGGTGACGGCGGACAACTCGACGCTCATCGTCGCCGACTCGTTTCGCAACTGTCTGCTGGGCTTCGACATCGGGGCGGACGGGACCCTCGAGAATCGACGGATCTGGGCGGATCTCGGCGACGGAGCGCCGGACGGCATCTGTCTCGACGCCGAGAACGCCGTCTGGTACGCCGACGTGCCCAACCGCCGGTGCGTACGCGTGGCCGAAGGCGGCGAGGTCCGGCAGACGATCGACCTGGATCGGGGCGGATTCGCTTGCGCGCTCGGCGGTCCGGCGGGTACCACGCTGTTCATCGTGGCGGCGGTCTGGCAGAGCATGACCGAGGCTCAACCGGTGCGGCCCGGCAGTGGCCAGGTGCTCGCCGTCGACGTGGCCGTGCCGGGCGCCGGATGGCCGTGAGTGGGGCCGGCTGATCCCACGCGTCAGCCGGCCCCCCGCGTCAACTGAAGAGGCTGACGCCACCCGGCCCGACCAGCAGGCCGAGAACGATGAGCACGATGCCCCAGATGATCTGCCGCCGGATCAGCGCGAACACGCCGGCGATCACGAGGATTACTGCGATGATCCAGAGTAAGAAATCCACGGTCCAGGGTTTCCCCCGGTCAAGCTGACGTAAACTCGCGTTTCCGCGTCCTACGGGCGGCGCAGCGCCCGCAGCGCCCCGGCGAAGCGATCCACGCCGTCGCCGAGGGCGCCGAAGAACTCCCGGTCACACGCCTCGACGGCGACGATGGCCCGGTTGACCAGAGCCCGGCCCTCTTCGGTCGCCTCGAGCGCCCGCGCCCGCCGGTCCTGCGGATGGAGCGGGCGGTGCACGAGAGCGCGGCCCTCCAGCGCGCGCAGCACCTGGGAGGTCATCATCGGGTCGGTGACCGCCAGGTCGGCCAATGCCTTCTGCGTGACCGGTCCCGAGTCCTGCAGCCAGGTCAGCGCCGCGAGCAGCACGAACTGCACGTGCGTCAGGCCGAACGGTTTGAGCGCGGCGCGGATGGCGGCCTGCCACTGGTTCGTCACCTGCCACAGCAGCAGACCGGGGCTCTCGTCGGCGCTGCGGAACTCGGTGTCGAGGCCGCTCACCGATGGCCCGCCAGGGCGGACCGGATCACCGCGAAGTCCGCCTCGGACAGCTCCACCAAGCCGCGGCGCAACTGGTAGCCCCAGTTCCGCTCGCGGGTCAAAGCCAGATCGAGATCCATGATCCGGGTCTCCCGTGCGTCCTCCACGTAGGACACCCTACGACGCCACGGGTGGAAGTCTCCCTCGTCGGCCTGCCAGATCTCGTCGTCGGCCACCTCGCCGATCGCGGTGAACGCCTGGAGTGGCGTACCGCCGCGCAGGCTGGTGCGGGGCGAGTAGTAGACCAGCCAGTCCCCCGGCGACAGCCGGGCCAGTCCGTCCCGTCTGCCGTGCCCAAGTTGGGCGATGCCCAGTCCGGTGCCGCGGCGTACGTGGTCGCGGCAGACGACTCCCAGCCAATACCTCTCCATGGCAGATAGTATGCGCGCTTATTATCTGCCGGTCAAGCCGGCCGCGGTGATCCGCCAGGCACGGGTGCCCGAGGTGCCGTCGCCGGTGCAGAGCAGCCAGGCGGCGCCGACCCGGCAGTCGCGGGCGTCGGCGAGGTCGGCGACGGCGCGAACCCGGCTTCCCTCGACCACGCCGAGCCACGCCCGGCCCCCGCGTTTCGGTTCGAACAGCGTGTAGATCCGATCTGCGACCACTCCGGCGACCCGCCACACTCCCAAGTCGACCCGCGTCCGCCCGGTCGCGGCGTCCACCAGCACCGTCGCGGTCGACTGGGTGGGGATCAACGGCAGCAGAGTCGCGTCCCCCACTCCGATCTGGGCACCGGCCCACGCTCCCACCCGTCGCCAGACCGTCGCCCGGGCGGTCAGGTCGACGGCCACCAGCTCCGGGCCCGAGGCCAAGCACACCAACGGGCCGCAGCGAGGGTCGCTGGCGACCTCGACCGGAGCGCTCGCCGCAACCCTGGTGACGGACATGACCGCCGCGGGATCGGCCCCGGCGACGGCAAGCCCGTACGACAGCCCGGCGCGCCCGTCCAGCACCAGCACATCTGACGTACCGACGGCCATCAACGGCATGACAGCCGGCGGCAGCGAGCCCACCGGTGTGACCCGGCCGGTCAGGGAATCCAGCCGGCCGAGCTGTATCCGGCCCTCGGGGGACGCGGGCTCGTCCGCCACGTAGGTCCCGACCAGGATCTCGGCCGAAGGCGTGTACGCCGGATAGGGCTGGCCGTCTCCGTAACGCCAGATCATGCGCCCGTCGTCGGAAGTCAGCCCGACCAGCCCTGTCTCGTCCTGTACTACGAGGACGCCGGGGGCCGGCGTACCGGGGAGCAGCAGAGCGCCTCGATGCTCCCAGCGCTTCGCTCCGGTGACTCCGTCGAGCGCGGCGATCAGCCCGGGCGTAATCTCCGGCTGTTGATTCGCGCCGACCCGGGTGATCTGCGGACTCACCACGAGCACCAGGTCACCGGCGTCGCGCAGCCCCTCGATCGGCCGGCCCGACCGGTACGCCCACAGCTGCCGCCCGCCGGCCAGCGAGTACGCCCGCAGCTCGAAGTCCTGCCCCGTCACGACGTACGCGCGGTCGCCGGTGATCAGCACCTCGCCGTCCACCGACACCGCGGGCAGACGGATCGGCGCCACCGCCGGTACGCCTGGAGCCGCGGCCGCCTGCGTGGCGAGCACCAGGGCCAGCAGCGTTCCACCGACGACGGCGGTTCGCTGCCGTCGCAGCGCCGCGCGTACGCCGGCCAGCCGGGCCGGTCGTTCCCCGGAGGGCGTCGGGGGCGGCGGCGCATCCAAGTCGATCAGGGTCATGCCGATACAACGCGCCGGCTCGGCTCGCGCGTTGCCATCGTCGCCGACGCCCTCGAAACAGCAGATGCCCCCGGTCCCGGAGAAGGCTTGATCGGCTGAACACGCACCTGATTGCGTCTGGGTGCGTCTGGGCGGCCGCCCCACCTGGGGGGTGGGTGCGGTGGGGCGGCTGCCCAGACGGCGGGAGAACCACGACCCGCGGTGAGCCGGGCGTGCCAGGGGGGTGAACGCCCCGCTCGATCATGGACCCTAAAGCGGCCCACGGGCGGACGGACTCGGCCAGGCGGTCGGCAAGATCATCATCATCGCGTCACGGTTGCCGACCGCGATGTCAGCCGAAGGTGATCAGCCCTGGCTCCGGTACCAGGCGATCTTCTCCTGAAGATGCTCGTACTGCCGCCGCAGCAGCTCCATCCGCTCCTCCACCTCACGTGAGTGCTCTTCCAGCAAGGAGAGCCGCTCCGCGAGCGTGCCCTCCCCCGTCCGCGCCAGATCGCAGTAGCGCCGCAGCTGGCTGATCGGCATGCCGGTGTCGCGTAGGCAGCGCAGCACGTCCAGCCAGCCGAGGTCGTCGTCGGAGAACACCCGGCGCCCGCCCGACGTCCGGCTGACGTCGCCGAGCAGCCCGATGCGTTCGTAATACCGGAGAGTGTGGATGCTGAAGCCGGTCAGCTCGACGGCTTCCGCCGGGGTGTAGGAACTCACGGGGCGAGCATAGATTCGCCGGCAGCGGGTTCAGGAACGGCGGCTGTGGATCATCATCACGGCGATCAGCGCCGTCAGGGCAAGGATCGCGATCGCCCATTCGATGCCGACGAACAGCCCGACGAAGATCGTCAGGAGCGCGGCGCCCACATGGGTGAGCGCGCGAAGCCAGGTGTGCCGCCGGCGCATCCCGCCGAGGCGCGCGGACAGAGCTGGATCATCGGCGACGAGCTGCCGCTCGATCTCCGCCAGCTGAATCTCCTCGCGCGGGCTGAGCATCGCGCCTCCATGGGGGCTTGTTCCCCTATCGTCCGCCCCGCCGGACCGCCTGCGCAAGACGCGTTTGTGCCCTCCCGGGGCCGGGTATGCGCGCGCGGGAGAAGGTGATCGCGTGGATGCCAAACCCCCGGTGGTGGTCGGCGTGGACGGATCACCCACGGCTATGGATGCCGCCCGCTGGGCGGCCGCGTACGCCGTTCGGCACGGCGCGTCGCTGTGCTGCGTCTACGGATACCACCTACCGCTGTATGGCTTCTCCCCGATCGGCACGCTCGGGGAGATGGAACACTTCGACGCCCGCGCTCGCGGGCAGGCCGAGGACATGCTCGGCACTGTGGCCGAACGGCTGCGGACGGCATACGCCGGGCTGCAGGTCGACACGCGGATGGAGACCGGCGGCGGGACGGCCGTCCTCGTCGACGCGTCCCGGGAGGCGATCGCGACCGTCGTCGGCGCCCGCGGCGGCGGCGGCTTCACCCATCTGCTGCTCGGCTCGGTCGCCGACCAGGTCACCGTGCACGGGCTGGGTCCGGTGATCGTCGTACGCGGACCGGCGCCCGGGCGTGGCCCGGTCCTCGTCGGCGTGGACGCGTCCGAGCACGCCGAGCGAGCCCTCCGGTACGCCGCCGGCGAAGCCGCGCTCCGGGGCGCCGACCTGGTCGTGCTGCATGCGTACACCGAGGCGCTGCACCCGCGGGCCACGGATGCGATGACCGAGGGCCGGGCCGAGGCCGAACGTCTGCTCGCGACGACGACGGCCGACCTGCACAGCCTGCATCCGCGGCTGCGGGTCGAGACGCGTGCGGTGTACACCGGACGGGTCGATCAGGCCATGATCGAGGCGTCCGCCGGGGCGGTCCTCACCGTCGTCGGCTGCCGTGGCCTCGGTGGGCTGCGCAGCATCCTGCTCGGGTCGACCTCCCGGGCGCTGACCCATCACGCGGCCAGCCCGGTCGCGGTGGTCCACCGGCCCGCCTAGCGCGCAGCCGCACTCAGCCCGCTTCGCGTAGCAGCGGAATCTGTCCGCCGGCGAGCACCATCGCGACTTGGCGCTCCGACAGGCGATGCCACAGCCGTAGAGTCTGACCGTCCGCAGTGGACGCCGTCAGGTCGGCTCCGGCGGCGAGGGCGGCCCGGACGCCGTCCAGCACCAGCACGTCCCCAGTTTGGAGGCGCTCGTAGTCGGCGCGATCGGCGAATTCCAGCGCGAGGACGCCGAAGTTGGCCAGGTTCTGCCAGTGGATTCGGGCGTAGGAGCGGGCGACGACCAGGCGAAGTCCCAGATAGCGGGGGGCGATGGCGGCGTGCTCTCGCGAGGAGCCCTGCCCGTAGTTGTCCCCGGCGACCACGGCATGCGGGCCCAGCGTTCGCGCCCGTGCGGCGTACCCCTGCTCGACCTGGTCGAAGACGAACTCCGCGAGGCGCGCGATGTTGCTGCGGTGCGGCAGGGCTCGCGCTCCGGCGGGCATGATCTCGTCGGTGGAGATGTCGTCGCCGAGTTTGAGGGCGATCGGCAGCTCGAGGCGGTCCGGCAGCGGGTCGAGGTCCGGCAGGCTGCCGATGCTCGGGGCCTTGTCCAGCTCGACGGCGGCCGCCTGCGCCGCCGGCAGGGGCGGTTCGATCGTCGCGATGCCCGGCATGGGCGCGGGCAGGCGCAGCCGCGGATAGTCGATGCCCAGCAGGGACGGCAGCTCCCGGGGGTCGGTGATGTGGCCGGTCAGCGCGGCCGCGGCCGCGGTCTCCGGCGAGCACAGCCAGACCCGGTCGTCGTGGGTGCCGGAGCGACCCGGGAAGTTGCGCGGGAAGGTACGCAAGCTGTTGCGCCCGATGGCGGGCGCCTGGCCCATGCCGATGCAGCCGAGGCAACCGGTCTGGTGCAGGCGCGCCCCGGCGCGGATGAGGTCGAGCGTGGCGCCCATCGTGGTGAGTTCGGCGAGGGTTTGCCGGCTCGCCGGGTTGACGTCGAGCGACACCTGCGGGTGCGTACGCCGCCCGGCGAGGATCGCGGCGACGACGGCGGCGTCCCGTAGACCCGGGTTCGCCGAGGAGCCGACGACCACCTGGTGCACCGGCTCGCCGGCGACTTCGCGTACCGGGGTCACGTTGCCCGGCGACTGGGGTGCGGCGATGAGTGGCTCCACAGTCGACAGATCGATCTCGTCGGTGAGGTCGTAGTCGGCGTCGGGGTCGGCGAGCAGTTCGACGAAGTCAGCTTCCCGGCCCTGGCCGCGCAGGAACGTCGCGACCTGGTCGTCGGCCGGGAACACAGTCGCGGTCGCGCCCAGCTCGGCGCCCATGTTGGCGATGACGTGCCGATCCATCGCGGTCAGCGTCGCCAGGCCCGGTCCGTGATACTCGATGATCTTGTTGACGCCGCCGCCGACCCCGTGCCGGCGCAGCATCTCCAGGATCACGTCCTTCGCGCTCACCCACGGTGGCAGCTCGCCGGTGAGGCGTACGCCCCAGATCTGGGGCATCCGGACGAACAGCGGCTGCCCGGCCATGGCGAGGGCCACCTCCAGGCCGCCGACCCCGATCGCCAGCATGCCGAGGCACCCGGCCGCGCAGGTGTGCGAATCCGAGCCGATCAGCGTCCTCCCGGGTACGCCGAATCGCTGCATGTGCGTGGGGTGGGAGACGCCGTTGCCAGGACCGGAGTACCAGATGCCGAACCGGCGGCAGGCCGAGCGCAGGAACAGATGGTCGGCCATGTTGAGTTCGTCGGCCTGGACGAGGTTGTGGTCGACGTACTGGGCGGACACCTCGGTGCGTACCCGGTCGAGCCCGAGCGCCTCCAGTTCCAGCATCACCATCGTGCCGGTGGCGTCCTGGGTGAGGGTCTGATCGATGCGCAGCCCGATCTCCGTGCCCGGGGTGGGTTCGCCGGACACCAGGTGGGCCGCGATGAGCTTCCGCGCCACGCTCGGCATGCGTACCAGTCTGCCCCGCCATCGACGGTTGTGCCCGGTGTTTGCCGCGCGCCTGGCGGGGAACTGAGCTTGACGGCGAAGGGAGGTCCGCCCGTGACCAGCAAGCTCATCGCGACCAGCAGTGTCAGCATTCCCGCCGATCCCACCGCCGTGTGGGACGCGCTCACCGATCCGGCGACGGTCAGCCAGGCCTTCTTCGGGGCCGACGTGACGACCGACTGGGAGCCCGGGTCGCCGATCCGGTTCGACGGCGACTGGCAGGGCCGCGAGTTCCACGACCACGGCGAGATCCTGGACGCCGAACCCGGCCAGTACCTCCGGTTCACCCACTTCAGCCCGCTGTCCGGGCTGCCGGACGAGCCGGACAACTACCACGTCGTGACCTTCGACCTCGTGCCGGTCGGCGACGAGACCGCCGTGACGATCACCCAGACGAACGCCGGCAGCGAGGAGGAGGTCCGGCATTCGGAGCAGATGTGGGGCGACGTCCTGGCCTCGCTGCGGGACTCGGTGGGGCGTCCGGGCGAGTGACGGGCCATGCCAGGATGAGGCATGCGCCGAGTCCTCGACCGAATCGCCCTGATTTCTGACGTCCACGGCAACCTCACCGCGCTGGAGGCTGTCCTGGCCGACATCCGGGACCGGGGCATCGAACGGATCTTCAACCTCGGCGACTACGTCGGCAAGGGCCCGCGCGGGCGGGAGGTGATCGACCGCTGCCGGGAGGTGTGCGAGGTCAACCTGCTCGGCAACTGGGACGACGCGCTGCCCGACCCCGACCGGGAGTACGACAGCGAGGCGTTCCGGTGGTGGCTGGCGCAGCTGTCCGAGGGGCAGGGCGACTGGCTGCGCAAGCTGCCGTTCAGCTTCGACTTCCTGCTCAGCGGCCGCCGGGTGCGGTTGTTCCACGCCTCCTCGACCAGCGTGCACCGGCGCGTACGCTTCGACCACACCGAGACCGAGTTCCTGGAGTTGTTCGCCAACACTCCGGCCACCGGTGACGGGCCGGTGCCCGACGTCGTCGGCTACGGCGACACCCACGACCCGTACTACGAGGTGGACCGGCAGCGGCGCACCGTGTTCAACACGGGCAGCGTCGGCAACTCCATGGACGACCCCACGCCGGTCTACGTCATCCTCGAAGGCGTCTACGGCTCGGCCGAGGAGGCGCCCTTCTCGATCCAGTTCGTGCGAGTCCCGTACGACGTCGAGGCGGAACTCGCCGTCGCCGCCGAGCTGGGCATGCCTGAGCTGGCGGAGTACACCTCCGAGATCCGCGACGGCGTCTACCGCGGCGAGATGAACAACCCGGACGGGCCGCGCTACCACCGCCGGTGAGATGAGCCGTGGGCCGCCGGATTCCCCGGCGGCCTCCGGTCAGTCCGCCGTACGCGTCAGGACGACGACGGGGATCTCGCGCTCGACCTTCGCCTGGTATTCGGCGTACTTCGGGAAGACGCCGACCATCAGGTCCCAGAGTTCGGCCCGTTCCGCACCTTCGGCGGTACGCGCCACCGCCGCGTACACGTCGTCCTTGATCTGCAGCGTGACGTTGGGGTCGGCGGTGAGGTTGCGATACCACAGGGGATGCCCCACGGATCCGCCGTTGGACGCGATCAGCACGACGTCGTCGCCACGCGTTGCGTAGTACAGCGCGGTGCGGCGAAGCTTGCCGGACTTGCGCCCGCGTGTCGTCAGGAGCAAGGCGTTGACGCCGTAGTATTCGTGTCCCCGGCCGCCGTCGCTGTCTACATAGGAATTGATGTGCTTGGCCACCCAGCCGACCGGGCTGTCGACGATCTCTTCGGTCACCGGCCCAACCTACGCGTCGGCTTTGGATTGCGCCCGTTCCTGGCGGATACGCCGCAGAGCGTCGCCCCACTGGTCGCCCGCGGCGGCATCCGCCTTGCGGTTGCGGAAGAAATGCGGGTGCCAGATCATCGCGTAGCCGAGCGTCACGAGCACGGCCAGCGCGGCCAGCACCTGCAGTCCCTGTGCTACGTCTTCGAGCCAGGCATACCAGGCGGGATGGACGAGCGCCTGGATCTCCGGGATCCGGGCACCGGAGGCCAGCGTACGCAGCTGGTCGAGGTACTCACCCAACCGCAGCGGCGCGCTCAGGTCCGCGCCGATGCCGAACAATCCGTAGAGCAGGGTCACCACGTTGAGGACCAGCGCCGAGGTACGGGCGATGGCCGAGCCCCGGCGGACGAACAACGCCAACGCCGCGCCGGCGAGGCAGACCACGCCGAGGACGATCAGTTCGGCGGCTCCCCGCCGGTCACGGATCAGCGCCGGGGTCAGCAGCCCGAACTCCTCGTGGACCTGCCGGAAGACCTCGGCCAGCCGGGCCGCGTCGCCGGTGCCCCACCAGTACATCTCCAGGAGCCCGGCCAGCGCCAGCAGCAGCCCGACCGGAGCGGTCAGCCACAGTGTCAGCGTCGCGAGGCGTACGCCGCGCGGAACTTCCTCGATCCCCGTCATGGGCGCGACCCTAATCCACGCCCTCGTCCGATGTCACCGGCCGGTCAGCAGATCGTGTACGCCCGTGACGCGCAAGACTCGCTGCACCAGCGGCGCCGGGTGGCTCACCCGCAGCCGCAGACCGTCGGCCGCCGCGAGTTCGCGTACGCGCACCAACATCGAGATCGCGGTCGAGTCGACGAAGGTGACCTCACTCATGTCCACTTCGACGTGGTGCCGGCCTCGGACGGCGTCGAGCAGCTGCGCCAGTGCCGCGTCTTTGGTCTGCAAATCCAGCGCACCGTGCAGCTTGACGACCACCATGGTCGGTGGGCCGGGTTCCTGGTCAGCCATCCGACCATTGTGTGCCCCACCGGGAGGGGAAATCCGGCCGGGCGCGCGTTTGGACCGCTGCTCGTTAGGAGGAACGCGGGTGTTCCGGCGGCAGCAGTGTGCCCAGGGGGCCCAGATCCAGGTTCAAGTCCTCCGGCCGCAGCCCGAAATGCTCGCACAGCACGGTCATCTGCTCGTCGAGGGCCAGCAGCGTGGCGCCGATCTGCTCGATCTGGTCGTCGGTGAGGTCGCCGTGGTCGATGCGGCGCAACGCCTGGCGTTCCATGAGCTGGCGGATCAGTTCGACGATGGTGAGCACCAGGGCAGCGAAGCCGCGCTCGGCGGAGTCGCGGTCGAGCTCGATCCGGCGGCTGCTCGGCGGACCGGTGGCGGTCATCGCGGATCCTCGACCCCGGCCGCGGAGGCGAGCAGGGCGTTCAGCGAGAGGTGGATCAGGTCGACCTCGGCGATGGAGATCGTCACGTCTCCGGTGATGACGACCCCGGCGGCCAGGACGCGGTCCAGGATGTCGACCAGGGACGTCTGCGCGGGTGGGAGGACGACCGGCTGATCGACCGGGTCGTCATAGGGCTGCACGGTCCGCCCCCAAGCCCGCTGCGGCTCCCCGGCTCGGCTCGGTTCGTTCGAGGCTCAGCTCGGCCGGTTCCGGGTTCAGCTCGGCCTGGTCGAGATGCAGGTCGGTCTGCGCGAGGTTCAGCTCGGCGAACGAGTACGCCGGCCACGGACCCGTGATGTCCACGCGTACCTCGGGATTGCTGTGGCGCAGGCCGTCGACCGCGCCGAGGAAGACGCCGACGTCGCGATCGTCGACGAGGAAGGCGCCGTTGAGCACCGGGACCTCGGCCCGCGGCACCCGGCCGACCAGGTTCTGCTGAGCCTGCTGGCTGTGCCGGGCCAGCACGCGATAGATGGTCTGCGCGGTCGCGGCGGTCCGCGCGGCGGCCCGGCGACCGGCGTCCAGCTCGGCCCGGCGCCGCTGCAGATATCGGGCGCCCGCGCCGGTCGCCGAGCCGTCGTCGGCCGAGTCGGCGGCATCCGCCGCCGTGGCTCGCGGGTAGACCTTGATCCCCCATTCGGTACGCCCAGCGACGTGGTCGAGGGCGGCGTGCAACTGGTATCGCCGCTCGGCCAGCAGGGTGTCGAGGCTGTCGTGGTCGGAGAAGACGGTGGCCAGCCGGGCCGGCAGGGTGGCGCCCATCCGGGCGACAACCGTGATGACCGCATGGTGGGCACGCGCGATGGGCTCGAGCGTCGGCAGGTCGTTCAGCGCGGTTCCGAGGTCGGCGGCCGGCGCGGCGTCGAGGTCCAGCACGGTCGCGATGGCGACGAGGTCCCCCACGTCGCGCAGGCACACGGGTTGACCTCTCATCCCGGTGATCGCCAGCCCGTCCAGGTCGTCGGACGGACGGGTGACCGCGTAGAGCCAGAGGCCCGTTCGGTTACTCATCGTTCTGCTCCTCCGATGGTCGATCGTCCGAGAACCGCTGCTCCGCGAAGTGGTCGCCGTTCGCGATGGCCTCCCGCCGGGGACCGGTGACCGGCGTACGCGTCGGGCCGTCGACGGCCGGCTGTGCACCGGAGGTGAGCCACGGATCGTGCTGCCACCAGTCGATGCCGAGCTGACGGGCGGTTTCCACGGACGCGACGAGCAGCCGGAGCTTGACGGTCAGCAGCTCGATGTCGAGCAGGTTGACCTTGATGTCGCCGACGATCACGAGTCCCTTGTCCAGGACGCGCTCCAGGATGTCGCCGAGATTGGCCGACTGCTGGCCGGTCGCCGGGGCGCCCAGCGGTTGTGCCATGCCTGTGGTGGATTCGGTCATGAGGAGACCCCGTCGTCGCCGTGACCCCGTGAGTACCGGCGGACGCGCCGGTAGGACAGCAGTTCGCCGTCGAGGTCGATCTCCGCCGTGTACAACGCCAAGACATCGGTCGAGGACGGGACACGCCGTTCCTCGACGGTCTCGACGCCGATCAGCCAGCCCTGGTCGGACGGCTCGACCGAGACGATGCCCACGGTTTCGTTGCCGGTGAGGTCCGCGACGTGCCGCAGCCCGGCCTGCGCCGCCTCGGCGGTCGTCAGGTCCTGGTCCGCTCCGTTGCGGCGCCGCCCGGAGACGTCGGTGTCGTGATGGGTTCTCATTCTTGCTCCTCCCCACCGTTGTCCGAGGTGGTGTCGGACGGCTGGGCGACCAGCCGCCCGACGATCTCCCGCTCGGCCTGTTCGCGGTCGGCATCGGACAGGTCACCGCTCTGCTGGGCCGATTCCAGCTGCTCGATCTGCCGCCGGGCGTTCCCCGGGTCGTAGAGCTGCCGGTCCACCTCACCCTGGATGACCTTGGCCACCGCCAGCAGGCCGCGTACCGGTGCCAGCGGCAACGTGGCGATGGCCGCGAACAGGTCCATGTCACGCCTCCGGTGCGGCGACGAAGTCGTACGCCGCCATCGGGCCGAGCAGCTGCGGCGTGATCCAGCCGTCCCAGCGGTGTGCCAAGTCCTCGGCGTACTGTTCGAGGTCGCCGGAGCGTCCGGTCTCGGCCAGGACGGCGAGATAGATCGCGTCGTCCTCGTGCGTCGGGTCGCGAACGCTCATTTCGCGGGCGAGCGGCTGCAGCTCCCGCATCACCGTTTCGGTGTCCGCCTTCCGCTTCGCCTCCACCGCCTGACCGATGAACTCGCCGAGCCGGATCCGCGCGTCCCGGCTCTGCTCCTCCGGTACGCCGTGGAGGGCGTCCCGCAGCCGGGCGGCCGCCGGGTTCTCCTGCAATACCGCGGCCAGCAATGCCTCCGAGTCGTAGCGGCCGTGCAGGACGTATTCGGCGTACCCCTCGATGTCGTCGAGGTCGGCGGCCAGCTCGTCCTGATGCGCGTCGAGCAGCTCGTCGGCGATGACCTCCGCGCTGGGCGCGACGGCGCCGAAGCGCATCGGCAGCACCGGGGCCACCGCCGCGACCATGTCGAGGACCTGCTTGTGCGCGACGAGGTCGTCGGGCCGGCCCAGCGGCCGGTCGCGGTCTATCTCGCTGACCAGCCCCGCGACCCGGCCCCGCCGGATCACCTGTACGCGAGCCGGCGGGGCCGCGACGCCCCGCACCTCCTCGTCGATTTCGACGTCGGCCGGCACCACGCCGTACACGTAGCAGACGCTTCCGTGGCCGGTGTCGCGATCAGACATGTCCGTCCCCTACTGTCGTTGCCGGGAGCCGAGCGAGTCGGCCAGCTGGTCGAGTGCCGAGCTGGCCGCGCCCAGTGCGCTGTTGGCCGCCTTGCCCTTCGCGTGGCCGGAGGTCGCGGACTGGACCACCTCAGGCAGACCGGCTCCGCCGGAGTCCAGCTGAAGCCGATCGGCTCGCTCGGCGAACCGCAGATAGGTGTCGACGCTGGCGACGACCACCCGCGCGTTGATGGTCAGCAGTTCGATGCCGGCGACCGACGCGCCGATGTACGCGTCGATCACCAGCCCCTTGTCGAGGACGGTGTCGACGACGTCGGCCAGGGACGAGCCCGAGCCGGAGCCGCCGCCGTCACCGGTGGAGATGGTCATGATCGCGCCTCCGCTTTCGCCCGGCCGCGGCGTTCACCACGCGGCTTCTCGCGGTCGTCATGAGACTCGCCACGGTCGCCACGGTCACTTCGGTCACTGCGGTCGCCACGGTCGCCACGGGAGTCGCCACGGTCGCCGCGGGACTCGTCACGACGAGGCTCGTCACGGTCGCCGCTTTCGGCCTCGGTGCCGCCCTCTGCGTCGCGTTCGGTGTCGGCCTCGGCTTCGCCTGGTTCGGCGGTCACCTCACCGTCGTGGATCTCGCCGCGCCAGCCGGTGACGTCCTGCGGATGCAGCAGCGTGTCGGTCATGACGTGCCGGGCGAAGTGCTTGAGTTCCAGCCGCGCCCGGCGGCCCTGCGCCCGCCAGAGATTGCCGGTGTACTCGAAGAACCCCTGTGGGTGGTATTCGAGGACGAGGACGATCCGGGTGAGGTTCGGGCCGAGTTCGTGGAAGGTCACCGCGCCGTCGGGGTAACCCTTCGCCCCCTGCGACCGCCACACGATCCGCTGGTCGGGAACCTGGTCGACGATGTCGGATTCCCAGCTGCGATGCGACCAGAGGATCTGGGCCTTCCACGACAGCTTCTGCGGCTCGTCGCCCTGTTCCACCGCCTCGACCTTCTTCATGAAGCTCGGGAAGTCGGTGAACTGCGTCCACTGGTTGTACGCGACGCTGAGGGGCACCGCGACGTCGATGCTCTCCACGATGTTGGTGACCTTGAGCTTGCCGCCACCGCCGCCACCACCGCCGAGCTTCTGTTTGACCTTGTCGACGAGGCCCAGGGCCTTGCCCGCCGGTCCGCTGTTGTCGAGGACGGCCTCCTTGACGTCTCCCGCCGCCCCCTTGGTGTAGTCGGCCAGACGCTCGGTCGCCGACCCCATGCGGTCGCTGACGGACGAGACGGCCCGCTTCCCCACGGCGCTGATCACGCTCTCGACGGCTTTGCCGAGGACGCCTGTGGGACGTTCACCGGTGTGCGCGGTCATCTCGGGCTACCTTCCCCGCCGCCCGGCCGGTTCGGGCCGATTGCGGCGTACCGGCTGCCGGCCGCGCGCCTGCTCACGGGGCTGTTCCTCCGGCTCCTCGTAGTCCTCGTCTTCGTCGCCCTCGTCGCCTTCGTCGTACTCGTCGGTCTCCTCCTCGGGCTCCGGCTCTTCGCGCCGGCGTCCGGCCGGCCGGCCGCGCCGGGATTCACCGGACTGCGAGCGTTCGCGCCGCTCCTCCGGCTCCTGTTCCTCGGATTCCCGCTCGTCCGACTCCTCGCCCCCTTTGCCGCCGATACTCGGCATGCCTTCGGTGAGGCGTCCGCTGAGTTGGTTCAGGCGGCTGGTGAGCGCGGTCATCGCGGCGCCCTTGGCCGCCTCCATGAGCCGTTGGCCCGGCTCGGTGAGCTGCTTCAAGTCAGTCGACGAGGTCAACGAACGCGCTCCCCGCTGCATCATCTCGTTGGCCGGCCCGGCGAACTTCCCCGCAGCCGCCGCCGCACCCAGCAGGATGGCGAGCTTCAGCTTGTGGGTTCGTCCCAGCACGTAGCCGACGCCGACGGCGAGGGGAATCGCCACTGTCGGTTTCATCGATGTCCTCCCATCTCATGTACGGCTGGACGCACCGATGGAAGCCTTGTTTTCGCTGGTGAGGGCCTAGATAGCGAGCCCAGCCGTTGGATCTGGCGACGCGTACCCTCGCGCCCTCGCAGCAAACGGGCCGGGCCGGGCGAATGTGCGATCACCTGCCCGGAAGCGCAGGCATAGCATGATCCATAGCCGATCGTGGCCACGCACCA
This sequence comes from Hamadaea sp., assembly GCA_013361475.1. Taxonomy (GTDB): domain Bacteria; phylum Actinomycetota; class Actinomycetes; order Mycobacteriales; family Micromonosporaceae; genus Hamadaea. The sequence goes on along the minus strand of JABFYB010000444.1, from coordinate 15,511 downwards.
AGGAGATGATCATCGTGATGATCGAGGAACTCGACGGCGAACAACACCTCGTGCGGATCCCGTTCGAAGACGACTCCGTCGAAATCTTGGTCCGGGCGTCCGCCGACGCCGTCGCGCGCGTCGCACCGGACGGCGTCCCCGCCGTACGCGTGGTCGAGGCGACGATCGACTATCTGCTGACCCGCCAACGCCCCGACGATCTGCCGCCACAGTTGGATCTGGAAGACGTCGTGCCGGCGTACGAGGGATTCGAAGGCGAGCTTCGCCGGCGGCTGACTGAACCTGCGTGACGACCTGGTCGACTTCGTCGCTTGGTTTGCGACCGTGATCTTCGCTTCCACCACAGGCTGCCGAGCCACCGCGACGGTTAGAGTTCGGTCGTGGATGCCAAGATCAGCCTGACCCGTCAGGACGGTGCCATCGCCGTCCTCGGCGGGCCGACCGCCGTCATCGACCTGGGCGGACTGCGTATCGTCGCCGACCCGACGTTCGACGACGCGGGACCGCACGGATACCTCACCAAACTCGCGGGGCCGGCCGCCGCCGAGGACGTCGTCGGCCCGGCCGACGTCGTGCTCGTCAGTCATGACCTGCACCCGGACAACCTCGACGACCGCGGCCGGGCGTACGCGCTCGGGTCGCCGCTCGTGATCGCCGGTCCGGTCACCGCCGGACGGCTCGGCTCGCCCGCGATCGGCGTACGCCCCTGGGACAGCCACACGGTGACCCGCCCGGACGGCGGCGAACTGACCGTGCAAGTCGTGCCGGCCGTGCACGGGCCCGAGGACGGCGACCGGGACGCCGACGGCAACGTCAACTGCGAGGTCGTCGGGTTCGTCCTCACCGGGGCGGGGCTGCCCACGGTCTACGTCAGCGGGGACAACGCCTCAATTCGCACGGTCGCCGAGATCGCTCAACGCGTACCGCACATCGACGTGGCGGTGCTCAACGTCGGGGCGGCCCGCGTACAACGGCGATTCAACGGACGCGCGTTGACCCTCGACGGCGAGCGGGCCGCGGCCGCCGCCGCGGTGCTGGGCGCGGGCATCGTCGTGCCGGCGCACTACGACGGCTGGGCGCACTTCTCCGAAGGGCTCGCCGAGATCGAGCGGGCCTTCGACGACGCCGGGCTGTCGGCGCTGCTGCGGACGGCCCCGCACGGCACGTGGGTGCCGCTCGGCTAAGCCGGTTCGGCCCCGGACCTGACCTTTGTGGCGATCCGGGGCCGCACCACGCCGTCGACGGAGGTGCAGATGCCGAAGACGCGGGCGTGGCTGGTCCAGCCGTTCACGCGTCCGCGGTTGTTGCTGATCTGCACCCGCCCGGCGGCGTGATTCACCGCCGACACCAGGTGCAGGTAGACGGTGCCCGCGACCTTGGCGAGCACGATGTCGCCGACCTCGACCTTCGCCGCGTCGACCGGCGCGATCGTCACCAGCGAACGGCTGGCGATCAGCGGGATCATCGAACCGCCGGTCGGCCGCACCGTGATCGTCGCCCCACCGGCCACCCGCGCGGCGGCCGCCTCGAGCATGCCCATGGCGACAGCGTGGGCGACGCCGTCCGTGTTGGGCAACGGATTTCCGTCCTGACCGGCCGGGTCAGCGGCCGGTCGAGCCGTCGATCAGCTCGCGGATGATGTCGGCGTGACCGGCGTGCCGGGCCGTCTCCTCCAGCATGTGCGCGATGACCCAGCGCAGGTTCATCGGCGGCTGCGAGCCGGGTTCACGGCATTCGGCGTCCAGGTCGCCGGTCGCGAGGATCGGCGCGACGTCCGCCCAGGCCTGCTGGTACGCCGCCACCGCGGCCCCGACGGTGTCATCGGGCAGCACCTCCGCCGACGGAAGCTCGACCTGTTCGCCGGCGAAGCGCCGCCGGAACCAGGAGTACTCGGTCTCGGTGAGGTGCTTGACGAGCCACATCAAGGAGGTGCCGCTGCCGACCGGGGACTGCCGCGCCGCCTCCTCGGCGACTCCCGTCACTTTGCGGACGAGCGACTCCCGCTGGAACTGGAGCAGCTGGACGAGGTTCTCCCGTTCGCCGGTGACGAGGCGCGGCGGTCGTTGGTCAGCCATTGTCGAAGGGTACGCCCGGCGGCCGTGCTCCCACGGTCACCGGAGGATCTTGTCGAAGATCGGCTTCACCACAGTCGCGATCCGGCCCGCGAGCTGCTGGTATCCGGCGATGTTCGGGTGGACGGTGTCGTAGGTGGAGATCCCGTCGAACGACACGTACGCGATGCGCTTGCCGGCCTGAGCCTGGCTCTTGACATACGTCGGGATCCAGTTCTTGTAGCCGTCGTGGTAGTCCGTCATCCCGATGACCACGATGTACACGCCGGGCTTGGTCTGGAAGACGAGGTTGATCCAATCGGTCATCGCCTGGATCACCACCGCGTCGGGCTGGTCGCCACGCCCGCAGCAGTAGTCGTTGCCGCCGCCCTGCATGATCACGACATCCGGCTGCGCGGCGGAGACCCACCCCGCCGTCTGCTCGTACATGCTGGTGCTGTTGCAGGGCGTCGCGTGGATGCAGGCGCCGCCCTCGGCCTGCATGTCCTTGTCGGCCAGGCGGCTGTCGCCCCGCTCGTCGGAGCCGACATAGTCGATCGCGTACGCCGGCAGCTTCTTCAGCAGGTCGAGCCGGTAGCCGTTCATCACCTCGTCCTTGGCTCCGGCGGAGATCGAGTCGCCCAGCACCATCACCTTGATCTTGCGCCCGTTCGGCGGGACGACCGGGCTCGGGCTCTTCGTCGGAGTCTTCGAGGAGGCCGCTGTCGGCACGGTGGTGGACGACAGACCCACCGTCTCCTCAGCGGACGGGGAACTCGCATCGGTCTGTCCGGGTGCGACAGACTCGGCCGGCTGCCCGCCGCATCCGGACAGCAGCAGTCCCACGACGGCGAGCGTCGCGACTCCTCTACGCATCACCCGAGCAGTGTGGCCGCGGACGGCTTGCCCGGGTGGCGGAAATCCGACTGTTCCGCCCATCGAGTAGCAGTGTCGGCGACAGCGAAGGATGGGTGGCTAAGCTACCTGAATGCTCGCCGGCCTCCGCCTGACGAATGCTCTGCGCCTGCTGGACGCAGGCGATGCCGTCCGGGGCGAGGCGGAGCTGCGCACGGCGGCGACGGCGGGCGACGCGGTCACGGAGGTCACCGCCTGGTGTGCCCTCGGCGATCTGCTGCTCCACCAGGGCCGCCACGCCGAGGCCGCGACGGCGCTCGCCATGTGTCTGGCCGTATCCGCTCCTCCGGAGCTCGACGACGTGGTCGAAGCCGACCGCGCCAGGGCGGCAGCGCTGCTGGCGTCGGTCGCACCGGCGATCGAGGTGGAAACGGAGATCGGCGTATCCCCTGAGCGGGTCTGGGACGTCATTCGCGACGTCGGCGCGGTCCACACCCGGCTGCTGCCGGGCCGGGTCACCGGTACGCGGATCGACGGCGGCCAGCGGTTCCTGACCTTTCCCGACGGTCACGTGATCCGCGAGGTCATCCGGGCGGTCGACGACTCCTCCCGTCGTTTGGCGTACGCCGTCGTCGCGGGTGCCCGGCCGCCGCTGGATCACCATGAGGCCGAGTTCCAGGTCTTCCCCGCCGCGGAAGGGCGCAGCCGTCTGGTGTGGACCGCCCGGGTGCTGCCCGCCGAGCGAGCGGCCGAGGTGCGTACGCGCATGGAGTACGGGATCGCTGACATCCGCCGCACCGTCGAAGGCGGATCTGCGAGCTAGTGCCCGTCTTCGGTGGAGGCGCGGATGTCGTACCCGGCGCATAGCGTGGCGTCCATGCCGATCGACTACTCGACTCCCGGCGTCCTCACCGCGCTCACGCCGGATCAGCGGCAGCTGGCCGCAGAGATGCCCGGCGACCCGATCGCGATCTGCCGCGCCGTCGCCGGGCTGATCGTCCATCCGGCCGAGACCGGGTCACTGGGTCTGCCGGAGATCCGCCTGGGGGCGCAGGCGATCCGGCCGGTGAGCCGTATCCTCGACGAGCTGCTCGCGATCGATCCCGCGCCGCTGACCAAGCACCGCGAGCCTCGGCAACGGGTGGTCGGCACGTGCCGCCACTTCGCGACGGTCTCGGTCGCTCTGCTGCAGGCGCACCGCATCCCGGCGCGGGCTCGATGCGGATTCGCGTCCTACTTCCGGCCGGGCCGGCACGTCGACCACTGGGTCGTCGAGTACTGGTCTGGCGACGGCACGTCCGGCGGCCGGTGGGTCCGGATCGATCCGGAGATCCTCGACGGCTCGGCTGTGCCGCGCCCGGATGACCTCGCGCCGGGCGAGTTCCTGACCGGCGGCGAGGCCTGGCAGCTCGTGCGGAGAGGTGACGCCGATCCGGCCACGTTCGGTGTCAACCACACCGACGACGCATGGGGACCGGCCGAGATCCGCGGCAACGCCATCCGCGACCTCGCGGCGTTGATGCAGATCGAGACTCTGCCCTGGGACGAGTGGGGTCGCATGGAGGCCTCCTATCGAGGCGCGACCGGCCCCGACTACGACCAACTGATCGACCGCGTCGCGGAAGTGTGCGCCGGGGCCGACGCCGAGCAGGTCCGGGAGCTTTACCACTCCGCGGATCTGGCCGTCCCCGCCGACCTGACGACCTGACGCCCCGGGCGGCATTTGGTTGGACGCCAAACAAAGTCTATCCTGGCGACCGTGCCGGAATTGATCTTCGCGCGTCCCGCCGCCGTCTGGGAAGAGGCGACACCAGTGGGTAACGGCCGCCTGGGTGCGATGGTGCACGGCGGTTTCCCCGTCGAACGGATCAGCCTCAACGAGGACACCTTCTGGTCCGGCCCGGGCGACACGACCGTTCCCGAGGTGCCTGCGGGCCTGCTCGACGAGGTACGCCGCCTCGTCCGGGAGGGCGCATTCGTCGCGGCGGGCGACCTGCTCCGGCGTACGCAGGGCGCGGACGCGGAGGCGTACCAGCCGGTCGGGGATCTGGAGATCACCCAGGTGAGCCCGGACGGCGGCGGGACCTACCGGCGTAGCCTCGACCTGCGCGACGGCGTCTCGATCGTCGACCGCGGCGGGTTCCGCCAGGAGGTGCTCGCCAGCGCCGACCACCAGGTCGTCGTGATCCGGCTGGAGAGCCACGGGGACGACGGCGTGACCGCCGACCTGCGCTGGACGACGCCGCAGCAGCGGGCCGAGATCCGGCCGGACGGCGACGGCCTTTCGCTGGCGGTGTCCGCACCCCGGCATGTCATCCCGTGGCCCCGCCGGGACGGCGAAGTGGCCGCCGACGACGACTCGATGCGGGCGTACGCCGTCTTTCAGGTGGACACGGAGGGCGGAGAAGTCCAGACCACTGTGGACAAGGTCAGGATCCGGCATGCCCGGTCGGCGACCGTTTACGTCGCGATCAGGACGAGCTTCGACGGCTGGGATCGGCCGCCGACCAAACATGGTTACGAGCAGGCGGCTCGGGCCGATGTCGATCGGGCTCGCCAGGCGGGCTGGGCCGCCGTCAAGGCAGCGCACGTCGCCGAGCACCGGGCGCTCATGGACCGGGTCACGCTGACCGTGGACACCGAGGACGACCGATCCGGGCGGCCGACCGATGAACGGCTGGCGCGCCGGGCCGCCGGGGAGACCGACGAGCAGCTGCCGGTCCTGGCCTTCGCGTTCGGCCGATATCTGCTAGCCGCCTCCTCCCGGCCCGGTACGCAGCCGGCGAACCTGCAGGGCGTCTGGAACCCGCACGTCGTGCCGCCGTGGAATTGCCAGTACACGGTGAACATCAACGCCGAGATGAACTACTGGCCGGCCGAGACGACGGCGTTGGCCGAGTGCCACGAGCCGCTGTTGCGGATGATCGGTGAATTGGCCGAGGCCGGCCGGGCGACCGCCCGTGGGATCTACGCCGCCCGCGGCTGGACGTGCCACCACAACACCGACCTGTGGCGGATCACCGTCCCGGTGGGGCTCGGTCAGGGCGATCCGATGTGGGCGCAATGGCCGATGGCCGGGGCTTGGCTCGTCACGCATCTGGCCGAGCACTGGCGGTTCGGGCGTGACCTGGACTTCCTGCGGCAGGCGCTGCCGATCGCGGCCGACGCCGCCCGCTTCGTCCTCGATCTGCTCGTCGAGAACGCCGACGGCCACCTGATCACGTCGCCGTCGACCAGCCCGGAGAACCAGTTCGTGACGCCCGACGGTCCGGCCAGTGTGGAGGAAGGCACGGTCATGGACCTCGTGCTGGCCCGGGAACTCTTCGAGTTCCTGATCGAGGCCGAGGCTGCGCTCGGAACGGTCGAACCCGGCGACCAGGCCGCGATCGAAGAGGCGCGGCAGGCACTCCCCCGGCTCGCCCCGTTGCGGGTCGGCGGTCGGGGCCAGCTGCTGGAGTGGTCGGCCGAGCGTACCGAGGTCGAGCCGCACCACCGGCACGTCTCGCACCTTTTCGGCTTCTACCCCGGCCGGACGTCCACCGGGGATCCCGCGCTCGAAGGCGCCGCGCGGCGGTCGCTGGAACTGCGGCGGGACGCCGGAACGGGCTGGTCCATCGCCTGGAAGATCGTGCTCTGGGCCCGGCTGCGCGACGGCGACGCCGCCCACCGCCTGATCGGCGAATACCTGCGGCCGACCGCAGACGACGCGGGCGGCGTCTATCCCAGCCTGCTCTGCGCCCATCCCCCGTTCCAGATCGACGGCAACTTCGGCGTCACCGCCGCCATCGCCGAGCTGCTCGTGCAGAGCCATGGGCTGGCGGACGGCGTACCGGTGGTCGAGCTGCTGCCCGCGTTGCCGTCGGCGTGGCCGTCCGGCCGCGTCACCGGCCTGCGCGCCCGGGGCGGTGTGACGATCGAGGAGCTGACCTGGGCCGACGGTACGCTCACCGGCGCCCGCCTGATCGCTACCGTTCCCACCACTGTGGACGTTGTCGCAAGTGGACGCCGGGAACGGATCACGCTCGCAGCGGGAGACCGCCACACGGTACGCTGATGATCATGCGCTATCGCCTGTTCGGCAACACCGGCCTCCGCGTCTCGGAAGTCTTCCTCGGCGCGATGACCTTCGGCGAGCAGGGCGGCGTCGGCGCACCGCTGGACGAGTGCCGCCGCATCCTCGACCATTACGCCGAGGCCGGCGGCAACGTCGTCGACACCGCGGTCAACTATCGCGGCGGTGCGAGCGAGGAGTTCCTCGGCGAACTGCTCGAGGGCCGCCGCGACGACTTCGTGCTGGCGACCAAGTACACCGTTTCCCGCAACGGTCGCGACCCCAACGCGGCCGGCAACCACCGCAAGAACCTGGTTCTCTCCCTGGAGACCAGCCTGCAGCGCCTGCGCACCGACTACGTCGACGTCTACTGGGTGCACCTCTGGGATCGCCATACCCCGGTCGAGGAGACGATGCGCGCGCTCGACGACGTCATCCGGGCCGGAAAGGTGCTGTACATCGGCATCTCCGACGCGCCGGCCTGGGTCGTCGCCCGCGCGAACGTGCTGGCTCAATGGCACGGCTGGACCGCGTTCGCCGGGTTGCAGGTCCCCTACAGCCTGCTCAACCGCGACATCGAACGGGAACTGCTGCCGATGGCCGAGGCCACCGGCATGTCCGTCGCGGCGTGGAGTCCGCTCGCGGGCGGCATCCTGTCCGGCAAGTACACCGACGGGACCGCCGAAGCCACCAGCCGCCTCACTGCGGCGAACCTGTCCGAGCGCGATCACACGGTCGCCCGCGCGGTCCAGCAGGCCGCCGACGAGCTGGGCGCCACGCCGTCGCAGGTCGCGCTGGCTTGGGTGCGCGCCCGCTCGCAGGCCGTGCATCCCATCGTGGGCGCGCGGTCCGTCACCCAGCTCGCCGACAATCTCGGCGCGCTGGACCTCACTCTCCCGGACGAAGTGGTACGCCGTCTGACCGAAGCCGCCGACTTCTCCGTCGGCTTCCCCACCGAGTTCATCGCGCAGACCAGCGACTGGGTCTTCGGCGAAGCCGGCCGCCACGTAGACGGCCGCTGACCGCCAACCACACGCATCTACCGCGGCGACCCCGACCTGCGATCCGGGCGATCGAAGTATCGCGCGATCCTGTAGCTGATCCTCGTCAAGATCATTCCCAGCATCGACCCCGATCCAATCCACACCGCGGTGTAGGTGTCGAGAAGATCCTTGGCCACGAAGCCACCCAGGACTGCAGCGATAGCCGCAGCGGTCAGCGCAGCCACGACCAGCCAATGAGTCCAGCTCGTGCTGCCCTCGTGGGCCAGCACAGCCCGGAAGGCCCGAAGCCGGGCGCCGATGACGGACATTCCGCCTCCGCCGAGGTGAAATTTGGGTTCGCGGACGTCAGGCGAGCTAAGGTATCACTTCCCTACAAACAGTGCGCCGCAGAACATCGGCTCACGATCTTTAGAATCGGCTGGAGTCGCACACCCACTGGCACACCGCTAGCACACGCCGCTGCTCAGCAGCGTCGGTGGAGGGTGTTGCGCACTGGGTCTTCGTTGCGGGTCGACGAAGATGGGCGGGAGGCATTCGGGGAATCCGTCGGATCTCATGCGGACTTCCCAGTGTCCGTGGTGGATTTCGCGGTGGTGGAATCCGCAGAGTAGGACGCCGTTGGTCAGGCAGGTGTCGCCGCCGGCTGCCCATGATCAGATGTGGTGGCCGTGGGACCATTGGGGTGGCCGGTCGCAGCCGGGGAATGCGCATCCCTTGTCCCGCAGCACAAGCGCGCGTCGAAGGGGTCCGTCGATGAGCCTGCGGGCGCGGCCGACGTCGAGAACCTGCCCGTCGCCGCCGAGCACGGCGGGGATGATCATCGCGTCGCAGGCCAGTCGTCGCATGGTTTCCGGGGTGAGCAGGTCGCCGGTGTCCAGCAGACCTGCGCCGACTTTGGCTTGGAGTGCGTCCCACGGACTTCGTCGGTGATCTCGGCGTCTGAAAGTGTCCACAGGGGACCAGCGACGAGCTCGGCGACATTCGCCTCGACCTGCGCCAACACCCCGTCCATGGATTAACATTAGAACGAGGGCACGAACACCTTCAAGGGGTCAAGATCACGAGAATGTGCCACGATCCACCGTCAGATAGTCCACAAGCGACTAACGCCGGTCGCGTACCCCCATCTGCGATTTCGCGCCAGATTCCGTGATCAAACTCCCGCCGTATGCGGGAAACGGCCTCTTGGCGCACACCGTCGGCACACGATCTTGCGAATCGGCCATAAATCGCACACCACAGGCGCACAACCGGTAGCGCTCTCAGCGCCCAGACTGCAGGCGTCTGATCACCGCCTGCCACTTCGCTACGATCTCGGCAGGCCGCTGATGACCGCATTCGACGACGCCGCCTTCACTGTCCAGGACTCCCTGGTAGAAGCCTTCGTTGACAACCACGGTGACGTTCTCGATACCGGCAGCACGATCATCGGTGTTCACCCAATATTGGATGGTGAAGGGCGGCTCGTCGCCGGAGTAGTCGGTGCGTACGACGAACGTCTCGCCCGTCCGGAGCCAGCGATCCTCACCGTAGGGCTCGATCCACAGGACGAGCCATCCTGCCGAGTCGTTGGTGACAGCGATTGCGGACATGCCACACCGTAGCGCGCTGTGAGCGGCGGGGTTCGACCGGTGAGTCCCCAACTGACTCGGCTCATCAACGGTGAACCAAGCGGGCATCAGGGGATGGCGCCCCAGGGGGCGAGGACGGCGCGACCTCGCTCGGTGACGGCGAGCGCGCGTCCGGTGCCGATCGGGGTGACCCAGCCGTCGGCTTTGGCGTACGCGCACAGGGCCGCGCCGATGGCGCCGCCGAGGTGTTCGACGCGTTCGGTCCAGTCCAGGCAGCCGCGCAACGGCGGTCGGCGGGACGGGGCGGGCAGGACTACGCCGAGGTCGGTGAGCCAGGCAGCGCCCGGCTTGGTCAGCGCGGGGCCGTCGGTCCAGGTGACGAAGCCGTGTTCGGTCATCGCGCGGGCGAGGGTGACGCCGAGCGCGCCGGCGAGATGGTCGTAGCAGGTGCGTGCGTAGGCCAGCGCCTTGCCGCGCCGGTCGTCGGCCAGCCCCCGGACCGGTACGCGGATCTTCGGGGCTGCCTGCGCCATGGCTTCGATCAGGGCGGCGGTCTCCTCGTCGCGGATGCGGACGTAGCGGTGCCGTCCTTGGCGGTGTTCGACGACGATGCCTCCGGCGACGAGGCGGTGGACGTGTTCGGTGGCGGTCGACGCGGCCACGCCGCTGTGGCGGGCGAGTTCGGAGACGGTCCACGCCCGGCCGTCCAGCAGCGCCAGGCAGAAGCCGGCGCGTGTGCGGTCGGCCAGCAGGGCGGCGAATCCGGCCAGGTCGGGCGTGGTCATCAGGCAATGATGCCGCAGTCACGGTTCGGCCGGCGCCGAAGCGTACCGGGATTAGCGTCGGCGACATGATCATCGCCCCGAAGATCCTCTACTTCGGCACCCCGGTCGTGCTGCTGTCCACCGAGAACGACGACGGCAGCGCCAATCTCGCGCCGAACTCGTCGGCTTGGGCGCTCGGGCACACCCTCGTGCTGGGCCTCGGACCGGCCGGGCATACGGCGTACAACTTGGCGAAGCGGCCGGAAGTCGTGATCAGCGTGCCGGGACCGCGGCAGTGGGCCGCCGTGGAGCGCCTCGCGGACCTGACCGGCGCGTGGCCGGTGCCGGACCACAAGCGGGCGGCCTATCGGCATGAACGCGACAAGTTCGGCGCGGCCGGGCTGACGCCGGTGCCGTCGGTGAAGGTACGCCCGCCGCGCGTCACGGAGTGCCCGCTGCAGCTGGAGGCGCGCGTCGAGGCGGTGAGCCGCAACGCCGCCGACGATTTCCTCATCGCGCAGGCGAGCGTCGTGGCCGTGCACGCCGACCCGGAGATCGTCGTGCCCGGCACCGATCATGTCGATCCCCGCCGGTGGAGTCCGCTCATCTACAACTTCCGGCACTACTTCGGGCTGGGCGAGCGGCTCGGGCACAATTTCCGGGCTGAGACGGATTAGCGGAAGAAGTCGCGGAGCACCTCGGCCACCAGCTCCGGACGGCCGTCGTCTTCGGGGCCGGAGTGGCCGAGGCCGGGCAGCGTCCGGCGCTGCGCGCCCGGGATGGCGCTGGTGAGCGCGTCGAGGGCGGTGCCGAGGTAGGCGGGGCTGCGGCTGCCGCCGAGCAGCAGGACCTGGGCGTCGAGGTGGGCGAGGTCGTCGGCTGTGTCGGCGGTTTCGCGCACGAGTGCCATGTCGAAGTGCATGGTCGGGGTGAGCGCCTCGATCGTCACGTCGCCGGCCGGGGCGTCGCGCTGCAGCCGGACCGTCAGCGGCATCACCAGGTCGAGCACCGGCCGGGGCACCCGGTTGAACAGCGGTTCGACGCCCATCGACTTGAGCGCGGTGACCAGTGCCTTGCCCCGTTCGCCGGCGGCGATCTCTCGATCGAAGCGGTCCAGCCAGGCGATCGGCACCGAGCCGTCGACGGACAGGGGCGGCTCGTAGGCGGCCACGCGGTCGAGCTGCGGCAGGGTGCGGGCGGCGTACAGGGCGATCAGGCCGCCGGAGCTGAGGCCGAAGACCCGGCTCGCTCCCGTCGCTTCGGCGAGGGCTGCGACGTCTTCGATCTCGCGGGCCATCCGGTACGCGTCGCCATGCGGTCCGCTGCTGCCGCGTCCGCGCCGGTCGGGAACGGTGACGGTGAAGTCGTCGGCCAGCGCGTACGCCAGCCGCATCATGTGCTGGGCGGCGAGCATGCTGCCGTGCAGGACGAGGACGGGTGGGCCGGATCCGACGCGCCGGTAGCCGATGACGGTGCCGTCGGCCGAGGTGACCGCTTCCCGAGAAACTGAGAACGCTGTTCGCATAATTTGACGGTAGCTTACCGCGTACAGTGATCGCAATAATGGTCATCGCGGCATGGAGGTGATGAGCGTGACCGAGCCGATCTGGCTGCGGCCCGAACGCGGCGCCCGCGGCCCACGGCCGGCCCACCGGCGGGCCGACATCGCCGCCACCGCAGTACGCCTGGCCGACGCGGATGGGCTCGACGCGGTATCGCTACGGCGAGTCGCCGCCGAGCTGGGGACCGGCCCGGCCACGCTCTATCGATACATCGTGAACAAGGACGAGCTGTTCGACCTGATGGTGGACGCCGTGCTCGGCGAGGCCGATCCGCCCGAGCCGACCGGCGACTGGCGGACGGATCTGTCGGCGGTCGCCTCCGCACAACGCGAGTTGGTGCTCCGGCACCCGTGGCTGGCGGGCCTGCCCGCGTCGCGGCCGTCCCTCGGCCCGAACGGGCTGGCCTGGCAGGAGGCGATGTACGCGACGCTGGCCGGGCTCGGGCTGACGGCCGACGAGACGCTGCTCCGAGTGCAGACGGTGCTGACCTTCGTACGCGGGCACGTCATCGACGAACTCGCCGAACGGGAAGCCGCCCGACGGTCCGGGCAGGACATGCGCGGCTGGCTGGACGCCCAGGGCGCGTACGGGGACGCCGTCATCGGCAGTGGACGGTATCCGCAGCTCAGCCGCATCATGCTCGACGCGGAGACCCCGCATGCCGAGGACCGGCCGGACCGGCTGTTCCGCTACGGCTTGGCGCGCGTGCTGAGCGGGATCGGCTAACGGCGTACGGCGGTGAAGCCGACGGTGGCGTAGCGCATCGTGAAAGTGCCGCCGAGCTGGTCGATCGCCGCGCCGACGGCGGCGAGCACTTCGGCCAGCTGGTCCGGCGCGAGCCGGGTGAGGCCGCCGGAGGTCGGCAGCTGCGCCAGCCACTCGTCGCGGGCGTACGCGCGTTGCCAGTCGAACCGGAAGGGCTCGGGGTCGGCGAACCGCCCGGTCTCCTGCACCGCCGCCGCGAACTTCGCGTACATCCCCTGGTAGCCGTCGAGGACGGAGATCCCGGCGGGTGGCACCGGCGCCTGCGGGAACACCCGGCGGACGACGTCCGCGCTCGCGGCGGCGAGCTCGGCGGGCGGCTCGAAGGCGTGGCCGAACGGGGCGAGCACGCCCTCCGGCCGTAGCACGTCGGCGGCCTTGGTCGCGCCGGCGACGGGGTCGATCCAATGCCACGCCGTTCCGGCGACGACCGCGTCGAACCGCCGCCCGCGGGCGTCCCAGTCCTCGAAGGTCGCCACCTCGGCCTGGACGCCGGTGGTCTGGGCGTACGCCGCCATGCGGGGATCGGGCTCGACGCCGAGGACGGCGCAGCCGGCGGCCTGGAACTGCCGGGCGGCGATGCCGGTGCCGCAGCCGACGTCGAGGATCTCCCGGCCGGGGCTCAGCTCGACGATCCGCGCGATCAGATCGGCCGGGTACGCCGGTCGGGTGCGGTCATAGCGGTCCGCGTCGACGCCGAACGACTCCGCCGTCCCGCGGTCCCGGTGAGGCTCTAGAATGGGCATGTGCCCACACTAGTGGGCGCTTGCCCACTCTGCAATGGGGAGTCACCTGTGCCGACCGGCGTAGCCCTGCGCGACGTACGCCAGCAGCTGTTCGACGCGGCCGAGCGCATCCTGCTCCGCGACGGGCCGAGCGCGCTGACCAGCCGGGCGGTGACCGACGAGGCCGGGGTGGCCAAAGGCGTACTGCACAAGCACTTCGCCGACTTCGACGAGTTCCTCGCCGAGTTCGTCCTCGACCGCGTCGGGCAGACACCCCCCGCGCTCACCGACGCGGTCGGCGGTGGAACCGTCGCCGACAACGTCACCGAGGCGTTGACGGCGTTGCTCAGCTCGGTCGCGCTGGCGATCGTCCCGCTGGTCACCTTCCGGTCGCAGCTGCGGGTACGGCTGCGGCGTACCTGGCCGGCCGGGGTGCCGGTGCTGACCGAGGGCGCGATCATGCTCGGCGAGTATCTGGCGGCCGAACAGCGACTGGGGCGGGTGGATCCGGCCGCCGACCCGCAAACTCTCGGCGCGATGCTGATCGGCACCGCCCATCTGCAGTTCGCCGACCGCACCGCCGGGCCGCCGACGCCGGAGGCGGTACGCGCGATCGTCGACTCGGTCCTGCGCTGACGACCTCGCCGTCAGGCGGCCAGCGCGTACGCCGCCCGGCAGGTGGGACCGGTGAACACGCTCGGCCGCAGGTTCCGGAGGTTCTCCGCGATCGCCGCTGCGACATCGACGAGAGTGACATCCAGCGCTCCGGTGACCGCGGCGATCATCTCGCTGGACGGTTCCTTGGTGCCGCGCTCCATCTCGGAGAGGTACTGCGGCGACACGCCCGCCCGGGCCGCCGTCTCAACGAGCGTCTCCCCGCGCTCCAGGCGAAGCGATCGCAGGTGTTCGCCGAGGACGTGGCGCCACAGCGGCTCGCGATCAGGATGGTTCGCCGGGCGGGGCGCCGTCATCAGCCCCTGCCCACGGCCTTGCCCACGGTCTGATCGCGTTTCACCGTCGGATCGCGTCTCACGGTCGGATCGAGTCTCGCGGCCGGTCGGGGCGTCGTCTGTCCAGGGGGTCTGAGCCACGCCTCATGGTAAAGCGGACGGTGCCCCCACGAGTGGCTCTTCCGCCCACAGCCGAACGCGGTTTCCGCTGCTGTGAGCAGATCTGCCGACGGCAGACGGCACCCCGTCCGGCCCGGTACGGCGGGCAGGGTGGACTGATGAGCGAGCAAAGACCCCCGATGTTCACCGAGCGCGTCCGGCGTGAGCTGTACGAGCAGCGTGTCCTCGTCCTGGACGGCACGCTGGACGACGACAACGGCACCCTGCTGACGACACAGCTGATCACGCTGGCGATGGATGATCCGTCCACCGACATCGCCCTGTGGATTCACTCTCCGGGCGGGTCGGTGCCGTCCATGCTGGCGATCCGCGACGTCATGCGGGTGCTCCCGTGCGCCGTGTCGACCTTGGCGCTGGGCATCGCGTACAGCGCCGGTCAGTTCCTGCTCTCGGCCGGGACCCGTGGCAAGCGGCGGGCGATGCCGCACGCCCGGGTGCTCATGCACCAAGGCTCGGCGGGCATCGCCGGCACCGCGGTCGACGTCGAGTTGCAGGCCAACGACCTGCGTCATACTCGCGACACCGTGCTGCGGCTGATCGCGGAGGACACCGGCCAGCCCGTCGAGCGCGTCTTCGAAGATTCCCTGCACGACCGCTGGTACACCACTCAGGAGGCCCTCGAGTACGGGTTCATCGACGAGATCGTCGCGGAGTTCGACGACATCGCGCCGCGGGGCCGCCGCCGCTACGTCGGCCTCCGCGCGGCCGAGGAGGCGACGTCCCGATGAGCAGCTACATGATCCCGAACGTCATCGCTCAGCATCCGCGCGGCGATCGCGTCATGGACGTCTACTCGCACCTGCTGACCGAGCGGGTCGTCTACCTCGGCACGGCGCTCGACGCCGGAGTCGCGAACGCGCTGGTCGCGCAGCTGCTGCACTTGGAGGCAGACAATCCGGAGCGCGAGATCCAGCTCTACATCAACTGCGAGGGCGGCGATCCCAGCGCCATGCTGGCCGTCTACGACACGATGCGCTACATCAGGCCGCAGATCGCGACGATCTGTGTCGGGCAGGCGGTCGCCGTCGGCGCGGTG
>JABFYB010000159.1 GCA_013361475.1 Hamadaea sp. | reverse complement strand
GTCCTCCCGGGATGTACGCCGGGAGGAGAGCGCGTGCGACGACCTCGACCCGGCATTGCTGCCTGAGCCGAAGGTCTCGCCCACCCGCGCCGATGGAGCCGGGCGCGGGCCGGAGGGCCGGGTCCTGCGGGACCAGTGTGTCGACCACTCCGTGTGGGGGCTACTCCCCTTCGCTGCGCCCAAGGCTAACGGCGAAGGCCGGATCGGCGCGCGGCGACGTGATCAACGCCACGGGCAACGTTTCGGCATGCGGGATCCGTCTGGTTGACGACGGAGGAAAACGGGGAGGCGACGATGACTAAGTCCCGGCGCGTACGCAAGACGCGGTCACCGATCTGGGCGCGGCTCGTCGTGGCCTTCGGGCTGCTGGTCAGCCTGGCCGGATTCGGCGGGCTGGCCATGGTCGGCAAGTTCTTCGGGGACCTGACCAGCGGCATCGAGACCGGCACCACGGAGGAATCGCCTGCCGCGGTGGAGAAGGTCAGCAACGACAAGGCTCTGAAGGGCCCGATCACGTTGTTGTTGCTCGGCATCGACCATCGCCAGGGCTGGGCCGCCGACGACGCCCGGTCGGACACGATCATCATTCTGCACATCTCCGCCGACCACGAACAGGCGTACCTGATCTCGGTTCCCCGTGACTTCGCGCTGCCGATTCCAGCCTGGACGAAGTCCGGGTTCAAGGGACGCGTCGCGAAGATCACCGCCGCGTACCAGTTCGGGTCGGAGCGCGGCGCGGGCTGGCAGGGCGGGGCCGGCCTGATGCAGAAGACCATCAAGCAGCTCGCCGGGATCACCTTCGACGGCGTGATCGTCATCGACTTCGACGGCTTCAAGAACGTCATCGCCGCCATGGGCGGCGTACGCCTGTGCGTCGACCGCGACACCTGGTCGAGCCACTACATCAAGAACGCCAAGGGGCAGCCCGAGTACTTCAGCTACAAGGGCGACCACAAGCTGTCCAACAGCTGGATCCACAAGAAGGGTTGCCGCGACATGGCCGCCTGGGAGGCGCTGGACTACTCGCGGCAGCGCTACGGGCTGCCCAACAGCGACTACGACCGGCAGAAGCACCAGCAGCAACTGCTGAAGTCGCTGGCGAAGAAGGCGACCAGCGCCGGCGTCCTCGGCGACCCGGGCAAGCTGTCGCAGGTCGTCAAAGCCGCCGGCTCGTCGTTGAAGATGGACACCAAGGGCGTGGCGCTGGACACCTTCGTGTTCTCGCTGAAGTCGCTGGCCGCCGCCGATCTGATCACCCTGAAGACCAACGGCGGCACGTACGCGTCCTGCGGCTACGACCTCGGCGGCGAGAGCTGCGAGGGGATGACCCAGGGGACCAAGGACATGCTCGCCGCTGTGAAGACCGACACCCTGGGCGACTTCATCACCGACAACCCCGAGTTCCTCAGCCAGCCGACGAGCTGAGCAGCTCGCCGAAGTACGCCTCCGGCCCGCCGTCGAGGTGCTCGGGGGCCTCGGCCAGGAACTCCCGCAGCACCTCGGTCGCGTTGTGCCGGTCGAGGTCGGCCTGGCTGCGCCACTGCTCGTAGAGGAAGAACCGGCCGTCGCGCTGCTCGTGCAGGTGGTACTGGAGGTTGCCCTCGTGGCCGCGCGACGGCTCGACCAGGTCGGTCAGCCGCTGCCGCAGGACGTCGGCGTGGCCGGGCTTGGCGGTGAGGAATCCGTACAGGGCGATCGGTGCTGTTGATCTCGTCGTCATATGATCACCGTACGAGCTGACATCGGTGTCAGATTCAAGGTCGGGTAAGGCGGGTCACATGGAACTCAACGCGGGATGGCTGAAGATCGGCGAGCTGTCCGAGCGGACCGGCGTCGCGATCCGGCTGCTGCGCTACTACGAGGCGCAGGGCCTGCTCGTCGCGCACCGCAGCGAGGGCGGCCATCGCCACTACGACCCCAGCGCGGTCACCGCCGTCGAACGCATCCGGACGCTGCTCGCCGCCGGTCTGCCCACGCGGGTCATCCGCGACCTGATGCCGTGCTTCGCGGGCGACGGCGTCGAACTCCAGGCCTGCGTCCTGGACCACCTGCGGGTCCAGCTCGCCGACCTCGACTCGCGGATCGCGGATCTCACACAGGCCCGCGCGGCGCTCGGCGGCATTCTCGCCGACTCCACGCGGGCCCTCGCTGTCGTCTAGTCCC
>JABFYB010000769.1 GCA_013361475.1 Hamadaea sp. | reverse complement strand
CGCGAGGATGATGCCGACGGTGGCGATCACGGCCGCCGTCTTGTTGACCGTGAACGTGCCGATCAGCACCAGGAACTCGGAGACGAAGGGCGCGAGCCCGGGAAGGGCCAGCGACGCCATTCCCGCGAAGAAGAAGACCCCGGCGAGCGCCGGAACCAGCTTGCCCGCCCCGCCGAAGTCGCTGATCGCGGCGCTACCGCGCCGGGAGACCAGCATGCCGACGACGAGGAACAGCAGCCCGGTCGCGAGCCCGTGGTTCAGCATGTAGAGCACCGCACCGGTGGCCGCCTGCGTGGTGAAGGCGAAGATGCCGACCCCGATGAACCCGAAGTGGGCGATCGACGTGTACGCCACCAGCCGCTTCAGGTCGTTCTGACCGACCGCCAGCAGCGCGGCGTACAGGATGCCGACCACCGACAGCGTGATCGCCAGCGGGGCGAAGTACTTCGACGCCTCCGGGAACAGCGTCAGGCAGTACCGCAGGATGCCGAACGTCCCGACCTTGTCCATGACGCCGACGAGCAGCGCGGCCACCCCGGCGGGGGCGGCGCCACCGGCGTCCGGCAGCCAGGTGTGGAACGGGAAGAACGGGGCCTTGATCGCGAAGGCGAGGAAGAACCCGAGGAACATCCACCGGCCGGCGCCCCGGGAGAACTCGACGCTCGTGAGCGTCTGCCAGTCGAAGGTGTGCCCGCCCAGCACCCACAGGCCGATCACGGCGGCCAGCATGAACAGACCGCCGACCAGGGAGTACAGGAAGAACTTCACCGCCGCGTACTGCCGCTGCTTCTGCGGCACGTCCGCGCCGTAGGAGCCGATCAGGAAGTACATCGGGACCAGCATGATCTCGAAGAACACGTAGAACAGCAGGACGTCGGTGGCGGCGAAGACGCCGATCATCGAGCCCTCGAGGAACAGCAGCAGCGCGAAGAACGCCGGTACGGAGCGCCGGCTCTCCTGCTCGGCGTGGTTCCAGCTGGCGATGATCACCAGCGGCACCAGCAGCGCGATCAGGCCGAGCATCACCAGGGCGATGCCGTCCGCGCCGAAGCTGAACCGGGCACCCCAGGCCGGGATCCAGGTGTAGCTCTCGGTGAGCTGGAGCCGGTCGCCGCCGGGCTGGAACTTGAACCAGGCCACCACCGCGACGACGAGCACTGCCAGCGACACCACCAGCGCGATCAGCTTGGCCAGGGCGCCGCGACTCCGCGGCAGACAGGCCACGGCGATCGCACCGGCCAGCGGCGCCGCCGTCATGATCGACAGGTACATCACAACCTCGCCATCAGAGCGTGACCATCAGGAACGCGCCCACGACCACGAGCGCGCCGGTGAGCATGGACAGCGCGTAGGAGCGCACGAAACCGTTCTGGAGCCGCCGGAGCCGGCTCGACCCGCCGCCGGTCAGCGCGGCCAGGCCGTTCACCAACCCGTCCACGCCACGGTTGTCGAGGAAGACCAGGCCGCGGGTGAGCCAGCGGCCGGGCTTCTCGAAGACCGCCTCGTTGAAGGCGTCCGCGTACAGGTTGTTCCGGGCCGCGGTGACGACCGGCCCGGCCGGCTGCTCGACCAGCGCGGTGCCCCGGCGGAACAGCAGGTACGCGAAGCCGGCGCCGACGACGGTGATGGCCACGGAGAGGATCGCGCCCTGGACCGCGCTGATCCGGTGCACCTCGTCCGTGACGCCCTCGGGGTCGACGACCGGCGTGAGCCAGTTGACGACACTGTCGTTCAGGGTCATCAGGTAACCGGCCACGACCGAGCCGATCGCCAGGAAGATCAGCGGAATCGTCATGATCGCCGGGGACTCGTGCGGGTGTTCGATGTCCTCGGTCCACCGCTTCGGGCCATGGAAGGTCAGGACGAACAGCCGCGTCATGTAGAACGCCGTCAGACCCGCGCCGACCAGCGCCGCGCCGCCGAAGAGCCAGCCCGTCCACCCGGGACGGTTGAACGCCGCCTCGATGATCGGGTCCTTGGTGAAGAAGCCCGACAGCGGCGGGATGCCGATGATCGCCAGCCAGCCCATCATGAAGGTCAGCCAGGTGATCCGCATGTACTTGGCCAGCCCGCCGAAACGGCGGATGTCGGTCTGGTCGTTCATCCCGTGCATGACCGAACCCGCGCCGAGGAACATGTTGGCCTTGAAGAAGCCGTGCGCGAGC
>JABFYB010000777.1 GCA_013361475.1 Hamadaea sp. | reverse complement strand
CGGTCGGCTCAGCGTACGGTCGCGGGCGTCGGCACCCGGTCCGGGCGCGAGACGTCGAAGGTGGACGGACGACGGCGGGCCAGCGCGGTCGCGGCGGCCAGCACGAGCAGCGCCGAGAAGCTCATCGCGGCGCCGGCCCACAGCGTGGCGGCGTACCCGAGACCGGCGGTGATCGTGACGCCGCCCAGCCACGCCCCGAGCGCGTTGCCGACATTGAAGGCCGCGATGTTGGAGCCGGACGCCAGCGTCGGGGCCTGGCCCGCGTACTTCATGATCCGCATCTGGAGGCCGGGCGCGGTCGCGAAGCCGAACGCCCCCATCAGGAACAGCGCGATCACGGTCAGGACCTGGTTCGACGCCGTCATCGCGAAGACCGCCATCACCGCGGTCAGTCCGGCGAGGACGATCGCGAGCGTACGCGGGATCGACCGGTCGGCGCCCCGGCCGCCCAGCGAGTTGCCGACGAACAGACCGGCGCCGAACAGGACCAGCAGCCACGGCACCGTCGCGGTGGCGAAGCCGCTGACCGCCGTCAGCGTGTACGCGATGTAGGTGAACGCCCCGAACATGCCGCCGAAGCCGAGCACCGTCATCAGCAGCGAGAACCAGACCTGCGGTTCGGTGAAGGCGCGCAGCTCGTGCCGCAGCCCGGCGGAGCCGCTGGTCGACGTGTGCGCCGGGACCAAGGCCGCCACCCCGATCAGGGCGACGACGCCGATGCCGGTGATCGCCCAGAAGGTGGCCCGCCAGCCGAGCTGCTGGCCGAGGAAGGTGCCGAACGGTACGCCGAGCACGTTGGCGGCGGTGAGCCCGGTGAACATCATCGCGATCGCGCCCGCCCGACGGGACGGCTCGACCAGCCCGGCTGCGACGACCGATCCGATGCCGAAGAACGCGCCGTGGCTGAGCGCGGCCAGCACCCGGCCCGCCATCATCACCTCGTAGGTCCCGGCCAGCGCCGAGGTCAGGTTGCCCGCGATGAACAACGCCATCAGCCCGATGAGGACCTGTTTGCGGCCGAACCGGGTGACCGCGGCGGTGAGCCCGATCGCCCCGACCGCCACCGCCAGGGCGTACCCGGAGATCAGCCAGCCCGCGACCGACTCGGTCACCCGGAAGTCGGCGGCCACCTCCGGCAGCAGACCCATGATCACGAACTCGGTCAGGCCGATGCCGAACCCGCCGATGGCGAGCGCGAGCAGGCCGAGAGGCATCTTGCGCATGAACCCGATAGTTGCACGCGCCGTATATCCGCGCAAGCGTGCTCCTGCTCACTGGTACTATCGAGGCATGGGGATCGCCGATGACGCCGTAGAGATCCGCGCACAGGGCTGGCGTACGCTCGCCGCGCTGCACGGGCTCATCGACACGGCGCTGGAGAAGGCCCTCCAGACCCGGCACAACCTGTCGGTGGTGGAGTTCACCGTGCTGGACGCCCTGTCGCGCCAGGACGGCTGGCACATGCGCATGCAGCAGCTGTCCCGGGCGGCGGCGCTGTCGAGCAGCGCGACGACCCGGCTGGTGAACCGGCTGGAGGAACGGGGCCTGCTGACCCGCGTGCTGTGCCAGGACGACCGCCGGGGCATCTACACCGAACTGACCCCGGCGGGGTCGAAACTGCTCGACCAGGCGCGGCCGACGCACGACGACGTCCTCGCGGGCGCCCTGGCCGACGCCGAGCGCCTGCCCGAACTGGCGCCGCTGGTCGACGCCCTGCACCGGCTGCCCGCGCAGGACGCCGTGCGCGCCTAGGCGGCGCCCTCCTCGGGTTCGTGCACGAGCAGCACGATCTCTCCGGTCGCCGCCTTCTGGATCTTCTCGCCGGTCTCCACTTCGTAGACCAGGCCCAGCACCAGCTCGGTGAAGCCACGCGGGCGCGGGCGATGCCCGGTCAGCGTGGCCGAGAGGCGTACGCGTGACCCGACCGGCACGGCGGCGCGCAGCTTCAGCTCCCGCAATCCCTGGTTGACCATCATGTCGATGCCGTCGATGACGAACACCTCGCCGATCAGCGACGGCGCCAGCGAGATCGTCAGGAAGCCGTGCGCGATGGTGCCGCCGTACGGCCCGGCCGCCGCCCGCTCCGGGTCGACGTGGATCCACTGGTGGTCCCAGGTCGCGTCGGCGAACAGGTCGACCTGCTTCTGCGTGATCTCGTGCCAGGAGCTG
>JABFYB010000366.1 GCA_013361475.1 Hamadaea sp. | reverse complement strand
AGTCGCGGGGAAAACTAGCGGTCAGAGCCGCTTTCGGCAACGTCACCACGCATGATCACAAAATGGTTACGCCGTGAGTGGCGTCACCGGTCACCCGCCCAGGGCGCGGCGGCACGCATCGAGCGACCGCTCAGTAGCGTCGATCAGCCCTCTCACCGTCGGTCCGCCCGCGAGCACCTCACGTGAGTAGGAGGGAAGGACGGCGTCGATGGAGTCGCCGAAGATCTCACGGAGTCCGGCGGGGTCTCCGCCCTGCGCGCCGAGCCCCGGAACGAGGAACGGCCCGTTGGTCCGGGACAGGTCCTCCCCGGTCCGCCCGACCGTCGCCCCGACCACCGCGCCGATGCTGCCCAGCGGTTCGGCACCCGCGTTGAGCTGGGCAATTTCATCCAGTAGCAGTTGCGCGACCGTCCGCCCATCGGCTGTCCGGGCATGCTGGACCTGCGATCCTTCGGGGTTCGATGTAAGGGCCAGGACGAATACCCCACCACCGTGCAAGGCGGCCGAGTCGAACGCCGGACGGAGCGATCCGAAGCCGAGGAACGGGCTCACCGTGATCGCGTCCACATAGATTGGACTCGATGGGTTGAGGTACGCGTCGGCGTACGCGGCCATCGTCGAGCCGATATCACCGCGTTTTACGTCCAGCAAGACAAGGGCTCCGGCATCCCGCAACTGTCGGATAGTTGACTCAAGAATGGCCATGCCACGCGAGCCGAATCGCTCGAAGAAAGCAGCCTGAGGTTTAAAGACGGCCACCCGTTCGGCCAATGCCTCTACCACCGTTCGGCTGAACCGCTCGACACCGTGGACGTCATCGCTCAAACCCCACGCCGCCAGCAACGAAGCATGAGGATCGATGCCGACACACAGCGGGCCGCGCTTGGCCAGGGCTTGGTGCAGGCGACTGCCGAACGGTTCCATGGGCACGCTCCGAATCACGAAGAAGTAGCGGCGAAATCAGGACGAATGCTGTGAGGATGCTGAGCGCGACGCCGTGGCGGCGGCCCGCATAGCCCCGGTGACCAGCGCGAGATCCGCGTCGGAGGTCACGTAGGGCGGCATGGTGTAGATCAGATCCCGGAACGGGCGCAGCCAGACCCCGTGGTTCACGGCGGCCGCGGTCGCCGGGCCCAGGGCAACCTCGTGATCCAGCTGGATCACCCCGATGGCCCCGAGAACCCGCACGTCACGCACCCCGGGCAGGTCTGCGGCATCGGCCAGCCCCGCCTCGAGCCGCTCCGCGATGTGCGCCACCCGCCCCGGCCAGTCCGACGCGAGCAGCAGGTCGAGCGAGGCGTTGGCGACGGCGCAGGCGAGCGGATTGCCCATGAAGGTCGGCCCGTGCGCCAGCACCGGCACGTCGCCCCGGGAGATCCCCTCGGCCACCGCCGGGGTGCACAGCGCCGCGGCCAGCGTCAGATAACCGCCGGTCAGCGCCTTGCCCACGCACATGATGTCGGGTGTCACGCCGGCGTGGTCGGCGGCGAACATCCGGCCGGTACGCCCGAAGCCGGTGGCGATCTCGTCGAAGATGAGCAGGACGCCGAACTCGTCGGCCAGCTCCCGCAGCACCCGCAGGTACGCCGGATGGTGCCACCGCATCCCACCGGCCCCCTGGACGAGGGGCTCGACGATGATCGCGGCGACCTCGTCCGCGTTCTCCTTGAGCGCCGCCGTCAGCTCGTCCACGTAGGACTGCTCGTACGACAGCGGCGGAACGCCGGCGAAGACCTGGCGGGGCAGCACGTCACCCCAGAGGCTGTGCATACCGCCCTCGGGGTCGCAGACGCTCATCGGGTGGAACGTGTCGCCGTGGTAGCCGCCGCGCCAGGTCAGCAGGCGCCGCTTCGCCGGGCGGCCCAGCGACCGCCAGTACTGCAGCGCCATCTTGATCCCGACCTCGACGCTGACCGAACCCGAGTCGGCCAGGAACACGTGCTCCAGCCCGGCCGGGGTGATCTCGACGAGGGTCTGCGCCAGGCGTACGGCGGGTTCGTGGGTGAGCCCGCCGAACATCACGTGGCTCATCCGGCCCGCCTGCTCGGCCAGGGCGGCGTCCAGCACCGGATGCCGGTAGCCGTGGATCGCGGCCCACCAGCTCGACATCCCGTCGACCAGTTCGCGACCGTCGTCCAGGGTCAGGCGTACGCCCGACGCCGACCGCACGACCAGCGGC
>JABFYB010000493.1 GCA_013361475.1 Hamadaea sp. | reverse complement strand
TTCTTGTCGTACTTGTCTTCGAGCTTGCGGGCGAGGACCGCCTCGCGCAGCTTCCGGGCGTACGAGATCTGGGCCTGATCCGTGGCGATCTTGATGTACTGCTGGGTGATCGTCGACCCACCCTGCGACTCGTCGCTGGTCAGATTCTTCCAGGCGGCCCGCATGATCCCCGAGTAAGAGACGCCGTGGTGGTCGAAGAAGTCCTTGTCCTCTCCGGCGATCAGGGCGAAGCGCGACTTCTCCGGGATGATGTCCATCGGGACGTTGATCCGGTTCGCCGTGCCGAGCTGGGCGATCTGCTTGCCGGTGGCGGCCACGATCATCGTGGTCTGGGCGTTCTTGAAGGTCTCCGGCAAGAACTCGTCGACGCTGTCGAAGTAGTACGTCATCGCGATGGCGCCGCCGCCGAAGACGATCAGCACCGCGGCGAACGAGGCGATCAGAATCTTGAACCGCCGCGTCTTCTTCGCCTTGCCCGACAGCGGTTTCCGCCGAGGTTGCCCGCCGTCCTCCGCCACCGGCACATCCGGCCCGGCTGACGGTACGCTCGCCCGTCCGCTCGTGCGCGGCGGAATCACCGGAACCGCCGCCCGACCGGCCGGCGCGGGTACGACCGCCCGGCCCACGGACGCCCGGCCAGCGGCAGCCGGCGCCGGGACCGGGACCGAGGCCGATCCGACCTGAGCCCGTCCTCGGGCGAGGCCGTCATCCTCCGGCGGAGCCTGCGGTTCCTGGTCGTCGTACACAGTCATCTGTCACACCGTTTCCGTTCATGCGCGGTCCCCATCCGCACCGCCCCTCTGCAGACGCGAGTTCGCGTCCGCGGGGTTGCCCCCAAGATCACATAGTGACTCCGGTGATCCCGGCGAGGTTCAGCGCCGTCACGACATCCAGGATGATCGTTGGCCGATCGCCTCGCCATCCCCGAAAGCGGCAAACCGCTCGACACACCGGACCCCACAGCGCCGGCGGGGGTGCTTAAGATGCAGCGCGTGTCGCCAGCTCACCACCGGGTACGCCTGTTTCCGCTGTTCATCGCCGTTGCGCTCGTCCTTGCCCTCGGCGCGGGAGTGGCGTACGCCATCAACGGCGCGCTCGGGCTGAGCTTCACTGCGGTGGCGCCCGCACCCGAACATCCGTCGGCCGCCCCGATGCGCGCCGACGTCCCGCCGCCGGCCGTCAGCCGGATCGTCGTGCCGGACGAGCTGCGCCTGACCAAGGCGGCTGCGGCGGTCGCCGACGCGCTGGCCGGGCGCGGCCGTCCGCGGCCCGTCGTGGAGACGGGTGCGGCCACCGATCCGGCGGGCGCCCTGACGGTCAAGGTCGGCGCCCTGACCGGTACGCGGCCGGAGGCGTACCGGATCACGAGCGGGCTGACCGTCGAGTCCGCCGATCTGGCGGGTGCGGCGGCCGGCCTGTACGCCGTGGCCGACCGCATCCGGTCGGGCGGCGCGCTGCCGATCGGGCAGCTCGTCGAACCTCGCCTGGGGCTGCGGCTGACCGACGCCGGATCGGTCGGCCGGGAGCCGGACGCCGCCGCTTACCGGGCCGGAACCGACTATTCGCTCAACACCGATGTCGTCGGCTCGGCGCTGCTGCCCCGAGCCCCCTGGGTGGATCGGAGCGCCGTCGACCGCATCGGAGCGGAGTTCCGGCAGTTCGTCGACCACTCGGTGGCCGAGGGCTACAACGGGATCGTCGTGCCGGGTTTCCTGGAGTACGTCACCTTCGCCCAGGTCCCCGGGATCTATCCGGCCGGGGATCCGCACGTCGACCGGGCCCGGGCGATGGCCGCCGCGTTCGGCCCGGTGTTCGCGTACGCCCACAGCATGGGGCTGAAGGTGTTCTTCCTGACCGACATGCTGGCGGTGTCGCCGCCGCTGGAGCGGTACCTCGACGGCAAGAGTGCCGAGGATCCCCGGCTGTGGGAGGTCTACCAGGCCGGCCTGGCCGAACTGTTCGACGGTATGCCGTTCGCCGACGGTCTCATGATCCGCATCGGTGAGGGCGGCGACGTCTATCGCCAGGCCGGGTGGGACTACTCGTCGAAGATCGCGGTGACGACGCCGGCCGCCGTCCGGGCGATGCTCACCGCCTTCCTGAAGACCGCCGGCGACCGGGGCAAGGACGTCGTCTTCCGCAGCTGGACCGTGGGCGTCGGGGCGGTCGGCGACCTGCACACCAATCCGGAGTCCTATCAGGAGGTGCTGGGCGGGCTGCACGATCCGCACCTGATCGTGTCGACCAAGTACTCGGCCGGTGACTTCTACAGCCATCTGCCGCTCAACCCGACCCTGGACATCGGCGAGCAGCGCCGGATCGTGGAGTTCCAGTCGCGCCGCGAGTTCGAGGGTTTCGGCGCCCTGCCCAACGACCTCGGCTCGCTGCATCAGGAGGCGTTGCGCCATTTCCTGGCGGCCAACCCGCACGTCGAGGGCGTGTGGACGTGGACCCAGGACGGCGGGCCGCTCAAGGCCGGGCCGATGTCGCTGTACCTCAAGTCCGGCTTCTGGCCGCTCTACGCCCTCAACACCTACGCCACCAGCCGGTTGGCCTGGGATCCGCAGGCCGACCCGGCGCAGATCACCGCCGACTGGGCTCGGCAGACGTTCTCCGCCGACCCGACGACGGTGGCCGCGATCGGGGAGGTCATGGCGCTGTCCCGGGCGGCCGTCACACGGGGCCTCTACCTCTCCGCATACGCCGACAACTCGGTGCGCGCGCTCGGCCTCGAACCGCCGCCCATGATGTGGATCTTCGAGTGGGACATCGTGACCGGCGACTCGGCGGCCCTCGACAGCATCTACGCGATCGCCCGCGACCACGTCGACGAGGCCATCGCCGAAGGCGAGACCGCGGTCGCCGACGCCCGGCGCATGCAGGCCACGCTCGCCGCCACCGACCCGGCCACGTGGACCGATCCCGGGCTGCGCCAGCGGTTCGCCGACACCTTGGCGTACGAGGTGAACCTGTTGGACACCCTCAGCGCGTACCGGACGATGGTGCTCCGCCACGCGCAGTGGCTCGACACCGGCTCGGCGAGCGCCCGGGACGCCTGGCACGCGGCGGAGACCCGGTACCGGACCGCTCGGGACCAGCACGTGCGCGCGTACGGGGGCGATGTCGACCTGCCCGCGTACAACTTCACCGCCGCCGATCTCGGCATGACCCGCGCGGACCGCGATCCCCTGATGGCCTGGCTGGCCCGTGGCCTGCTGTTGCTCGTCCTGCTGGTGCTCGTGGCGCGGCCGCGGGCGGCGCGGACGCTGGCCGACGGTCTGCTCCGGCCCGCCCGGCTCACCCGCCCCGGGCGGCTCGACCGGGCGATCGTGCTCGGGCTGCCGGTGGTCGCCGTGGTCGCGAGCCGCGCGATCCTCACCTGGTTCGCGGCGCCCGCGCATCTGGTCGTCACGCTGGGCGGGTGGGCGCTGTTCGTGCTCGCCGGCCGGCTCGTGCTGGGTCGCGGTGATGCTTTCCCCTGGTACGCGACGGTCGGGGCGGTCGCACTGGTACGCAGTGTCCTGCTGCTCGCCGTGCTGGCTCCGCACGGGCCGGGCGGCTATTGGTACGCCTTCTGGACGGATCCGGTCCGGCGGTCGATCTACGTGACGGTCGCGTTCGCCCTGTTCCTCTGGCTGTTCGTGGCGGCCTATCGAGTACTGCGGCTTCACGCGCTCCGGCGCTGGTCGCTGGGCGTCGTGCTGGTGGCCGCCGGGGTCGCCCTGGCCGTCCCGGCGGCCCTGGTGACCTCGCTCGGCGGCGAACGGGCGCTGACGATCTGGAACGACCAGGTGGCCCTGCTGCCGTGGGGGCTGTCACGCATCCTCGGTGTCACCGTCTACCTGGGCATTCCGGCATACCTGCCGGCGGCTGTCCTGACCGTCGCGGTGCTGGTCGCCGCCGCAGGTGGCCTCCTGCTCGCCGTGCGCCGGCGTACGCCGCAGCCGTCATAGGCGACGTCTATGACCCTGGTCGGCAGCTGACCGCTACCGGGCCGGTGCGCGCCGGCGAAGCCTGGACGAGTGATCGTTCTCGCTGAGGCGTCTCGCCCCCGATCCCCGAGCCGGGCCGCCGGTCTCGGGGTCGCCGCGGTGCTCGGGCTCGCCGCGACCGCAGCCGGCACGCTGCTGCCCGTCGTCGGCGCTCCGGTGATCGCCGTGATCGGTGGAGTGCTGCTGAGCCCGCTGGCCCGACGGCGAAGCGAGACGCTCGGGCCCGGCCTCGGCGTGGCCAAGGGACCGCTGCTGCAGCTGTCGGTGGTGCTGCTCGGGGCGCAGCTGTCGCTCGGCGAGGTGGTACGCGTCGGCGCGGGATCGCTGCCGGTCATGCTCGGCACCCTCGGCGTATGCCTCCTGCTGGCCTGGGTCGTCGGCCGGTGGCTCGGCGTCCCGCGCGATCTGCGTACGCTGATCGGGGTCGGCACCGGCGTCTGCGGCGCGTCCGCCATCGCGGCGACCACACCGGCGATCCGCGCCCGCGCCGACGACGTGGCGTACGCGATCTCGACGATCTTTCTGTTCAATGTGGCCGCGGTGGTGGTCTTTCCGCCGCTCGGCCGGATGCTCGGACTGAGTGAGCACGCGTTCGGGCTGTTCGCGGGGACCGCCGTCAACGACACCAGTTCCGTGGTGGCCGCGGCGGGCGCGTTCGGCCCCGACGCCGTCCAGTACGCGGTCGTCGTCAAGCTGGCCCGCACGTTGATGATCATCCCGATCGTCCTGGTCCTCACCGCCCTGACTCGTCGCCGCGACGGTCTGCCGCCGACGTCCGGGCTTCGGCGGATCACCACGCTCGTGCCGTGGTTCCTGGTGGCGTTCCTGGTCACCGCCGCACTGCACAGTGCCGGGGTGATTCCGGCCGTGGTCCAGCCGGTCGCCCATCAGGCGGCGCTGTTCCTCGTCGCCGTCGCCCTCGCCGCCGTCGGGCTGTCGACCGACGTGGCCGCAGTACGCCGGGCGGGCCTCCGGCCGCTGGTGCTCGGCCTGCTCCTCTGGGCCTCCGTCAGCGTGACCAGCCTCGCCCTGCAGCACTTCATGGCGGGATAACCGGCCGTCGGGACGAACGCCTGTGCCAGACTGCGGACGATGCCCTTGCCGCCCTGGATCAGCGACCTGCCCGCGCTCGACCTGCTCATCTCGGTCGCGGAGACCGGCAGCGTGGGCCGCGCCGCCCAGGTCCACGGGATCACCCAGCCCAGCGCCAGCGCCCGGCTGGCGAAGCTGGAGCGCCGCCTCGGCGTACCGCTGCTGGTGCGGTCCCGGCGGGGCAGCCTGCTCACCCCGGCCGGCGAAGCCGTCGTCGCCTGGTCGCACGGCGTGGTGGACGCCGCCCAGGCGCTGGCCGACGGTGTCCTGACGCTGCGGGCGGATCGGCAGGCCCGGTTGCGCGTCTCGGCCAGCCTGACGGTCGCCGAGCACCTGGTGCCGGCCTGGCTGCTCAGCCTGCGGCGTAGGCATCCGGGGCTCGACATCTCGGCCGCCGTGGCCAACAGCAACGGCGTGATCGAGGCGGTCCGCTCCGGCTCGGTCGACCTCGGGTTCGTGGAGTCACCGGACGTCCCGGCGGATCTGAGTTCCCGGGTGGTCGGCGACGACCGGCTCTCCCTCGTCGTCGCGGCCGGATATCCGCTGGCCGCCCACGCGTGGCGCGCCCTGCGCCCGACCGATCTCGCGGACCAGCCGTTGCTGTTGCGCGAGCCGGGTTCGGGCACCCGCGACACGTTCCTGCGGGCGCTGGAACACGCCCTCGGCTTCGCCCCGAGGCTGCCGCACGTGATCAGCCTCGGCTCGACGACCACCATTCTCGCCACCGTCCGCGCGGGCGGCGGCATCGGCGTGATCAGCTCCCGGGCGGCCGCGGCGGCAGTCGCCTCCGGCGAACTCGTCGAGCTGACCGTGGAGGGGATGCCGCTCGTCCGGCCGCTGAACGCGCTGTGGCTGGGGCGTACGCCGACCCCGCTGGCCGCCGAACTCCTGACGATCGCCGCCGCCACCGGGTGACCGCCGCCCACCGCGATGGTGGGAACCGTTAGGATGATCGTGGAGCGCCGGGAAGTCTGGTCGGCACAGTGTTCGCCGACCCGTGGAGGCATCCGATGCGCGCCGCCGACCTTGTTGAGCCCTATGCGACGGTCACTCTCGCCACCCCCGCCATCGAGGCGGCCCGGATCCTGGCCGACGCCGATCTGCCGGGCCTGATCGTCGTCGACGACCGGGGCAGACCGTTCGCCGTCCTGCCCGGTACGCAGGTGCTGCGGCTGGCCGTGCCGACCTACTGCCAGGACGACCCCGCCCTGACCCACCTGATCGACGAGGCCGCCGCCGACGTGTTCATCCGCGAACTCGGCGACCGCACCGTACGCGAACTGCTGCCGCCCCAACCTCACGAACTTCCCGTCGTGCCACCCGAGGCGACCGCGCTGGAAATAGCGGCCTTGATGGCGCGTACCCGCAGCCCGCTGGTGGCCGTCGTCGACGGCGGCCTGCTCGGCGCGGTCACGCTGCACGCACTGCTGGACCGGGTACTGCCCGCATGAGCGTTCAGGCCTGGCTGGCGGTGGCCGTCTTCGCCGCGGCGTACGTCCTGATCGCCACCGAATGGGTCCACCGAGTCGCCGCCGCACTCGGCGGGGCGATCGCGATGCTGCTCATCGGGGCGACCGACGCCCACGAGGCGTTCTTCTCGCCCGACTCCGGCATCGACTGGAACGTCATCTTCCTGCTGATCGGCATGATGCTGATCGTGGCGGTGCTACGCCGCACCGGCCTGTTCGAGTATCTGGCGATCTGGGCCGTCAAACGCGCCCGTGGCCGTCCGTACCCGGTGATGGTGATCCTCGTGCTGATCACCGGCGTCGCGTCGGCCGGGCTGGACAACGTCACGACCGTGCTGCTGGTCGCGCCGGTGACGCTGTTCGTCTGCGACCGCCTCGGCCTGCCCGCGGCGCCGTTCCTGATCGCCGAGGTCATGGCGTCCAACATCGGCGGCACCGCCACGCTGATCGGCGACCCGCCGAACATCATCATCGCCAGCCGGTCCGGGCTGACCTTCACCGAGTTCCTGTCGGTGCTGGCCCCGATCGTGGTGGTCCTGCTCGTGGTGTTCCTGGCCTTGTGCCGGTGGCTGTTCCGGGACGCCTTCCGAGCCGACAGCAGCCGGGTCGCCTCGGTCATGGCGATGCGGGAACGCGAGGCGATCCGCGATCCCCGCCTGCTGACGGTCAGCCTCGCCGTCCTCGCCGTCGTGCTCGCCGCCTTCCTGCTGCACTCGGTGCTGCATCTCGAACCGTCCGTCGTCGCGATCGTCGGCGGGCTGATCCTGCTGGCCGCGTCCCGCCTGGACCCCGACGAGGTCGCCCGCGACGTCGAATGGCACACGCTGATCTTCTTCGCCGGACTGTTCGTCATGGTCGGCGCGCTGGTGAACACCGGCGTCGTCGACACCGTCTCCCAGGCGGCCACCGACGCGGTCGAAGGCCGTTTGTGGGGCGCGACGATGCTCCTGCTGTGGGCATCGGCCGCGCTGTCGGCGGTCATCGACAACATCCCCTATGTGGCGACGATGAGCCCGATCGTCGCCGACCTCGTGCACGCCGACGGCACGCCCCGCGGCAACGTCCTGTGGTGGGCGCTCGCCCTGGGCGCGGACCTCGGCGGCAACGCCACCGCGATCGGCGCCTCCGCCAACGTCGTCATGCTCGGCATCGCCGAACGCTCCGGCAAGCCGATCTCGTTCTGGCAGTTCACCAAGTACGGGCTGATCGTCACCGTGATCACGGTGGCGGTGTGCGTGCCCTACCTGTACCTGCGCTTCTTCTGAGACTTACCTGCGCTTTCTGCTGAGACCACCAGGCCGGGCCGCCCCTCGACGGCGGTCCGGCTCCCCTCCTGGAGGCCCGAGATGCTTCTGCAGATCCTGCTCGCCCTGGCCGGCCTCGGCCTGCTGACCGTGGCCGCCGATCACCTCGTGCTCGGCTCGTCCCGCCTGGCCGAACGCCTGCACATCAGTCCGGTCGTGGTCGGCGTCGTCGTCATCGGGTTGGGGACCAGCGCACCGGAGTTCCTCGTCTCGGCGCTGGCCGCCGGTCGCGGTGACACCGGCATCGCCGTCGGGAACATCGTCGGATCGAACATCCTCAACCTGACGCTCATCCTCGGCATCGCCGCCCTGGTCACCCCGTTCGCGGTCGACTCGGCCGTCACCCGGCGGGAGGTTCCCCTCGCCGTCGGAGCAGTGGTGGCGTTCGGTGTCCTGGCGTACCTCGGATTGACCCCGGCGACCGGCCTGGTTCTGGCGGCGGCGATGGCTGCCGCGCTGTACCTGCTGCTGCGCTGGTCTCGCGCGGCCGACAACGAGCAACTGGTGACCGAGGTGCAGGACTTCACCGCCGAGGGCGGCGCCGTCGTCACCCCGGCCGCCCGGCGGACCAGACCGTGGGTGGAGCCGATCCGAACCGTGCTCGGCCTGGCCGGCGTCCTGGGTGGTGCGCAGTTGCTGGTCGCGAACGCGTCCACGATCGCCGAGGACCTCGGCGTCCCCCAGGTCGTCATCGGCTTCACCCTGGTGGCCCTGGGCACTTCGTTGCCGGAACTGGTGACGACGGTCCAGGCTCAGCGGCGCGGCGAGACCGACCTGGTCGTCGGCAATCTGTTCGGCAGCAACCTGTTCAACAGTCTCGCCGGCGGCGCTCTGGTGGGGCTCGCGACCGGCGCCGCGCATCCGGCCCAGGCGGCGGCAGGTCTGCTGGCCGCGATGGTCGGCACGACCCTCCTGGCCTGGGCGCTGCTGGCTCGGGGGCTCCGGCTGACCAGGGTCGAGGGCGCGGTGCTCCTGGCCGCGTACGCCCTGACCCTGCCGCTTCTGCTCACCGCGTGACTCCGGATCGACGGTGTTGCCGACGTCCGGAAAGGAACGGGACGGCAGATCGGCCGGAGACACACCTGGAGCCCGGATCGGAGGACCAGCACGATGTGGAGCATGACAAGCGACATCGCCGTCGTCACCGAGAACCTCACGAAGTTCTACGGTGACCGCCGCGGCATCGAGGGCCTCGACCTCGAGGTGCGCACCGGGGAGGTGCTGGGCTTTCTCGGGCCGAACGGCGCCGGGAAGACCACGACCATCCGGTTGCTGCTCGACTTCCTGCGGCCCACCCGAGGACGCGCCACCGTGCTGGGCCTCGATCCGCGTACGGACAAGGCCGCCCTGCACCGGCAGATCGGTTATCTGCCGGGCGAACTGGCGTTCCCGGGCCGGGACCG
>JABFYB010000643.1 GCA_013361475.1 Hamadaea sp. | reverse complement strand
AGCAGGCTCGCCAACGCCAGGCCCAGGGCGAGGTTGGCGACCGTCGCACTGGCGAAGACGGCGACCGGCCGCCACCCGGCCTCCTTGAGCGCGCCGATCCGGAACTCGAGCCCGATGCTGACGAAGGCCAGCACCAGGAACCAGACCCGCCAGTCGTTGACGACCCCGATGGTGGTCTTCGCGTCGGCCGCCGAGACCGCGTTGGCGTACCAGGTGCCGACGGCCGAGGCCAGGATGAAGCCGAGCACGAACTTCGGGAACCGGTCCCAGAGCGTCTTCAGACCAGGGCGCTGAGCGTTCGGATCACGTTCCACCTTGAACGCGAAGTACGCCGACAACGCCACCGCCACGATGCCGATGAGCGCGTTCTGGGCGGTCTTCACGATGGTGGCGATCTTCAGCGCGTCGTCACCGGCCAGTGCGCCGGCGGCGGTGACCGCAGCGGTCGTGTCGATGTTGCCGCCGATCCAGGCGCCGGCCACCGCGTCGGACAGCCCTAACGTGTCGGCCAGCCAGGGCAGGATGAAGATCGACGGCAACGCGAAGGCGATCACGAGACTCGCGGCGTACGCCAGCTGCTCCTTGCGGGCTCGCACCGCCCCGGCGGCCGCGATCG
This sequence comes from Hamadaea sp., assembly GCA_013361475.1. Lineage (GTDB taxonomy): Bacteria > Actinomycetota > Actinomycetes > Mycobacteriales > Micromonosporaceae > Hamadaea. The sequence goes on along the minus strand of JABFYB010000643.1, from coordinate 8,651 downwards.
CGGCGCTGACGCCGCAGATCGACACGGCCGACGCGAGCAGCGCCCGCAGCTTCGTGTCCAGTTTGAACACTCCGCCGATCCACCAGGTGAAGCCGAAGACGCCGGTGATCAGGACGAGCGCCTGGACGATCGCGGGGCCGGCGGCCTTCCAGATCAGGCTGATGTTGATCGACGCGCCGAGCAGCACCAGGCCGGTCTTGATGAAGAATTCGGTCCGGAAGGCGGCCGACAGCCGGTCGCGCAGGCCGGTGACGGTGAGGATCACGTTGCCGAGCAGGCCGAGCGCGATGGCGTACACGGGGTATTCGATCGCGCTGACGTACTTGGCATAGCTCGTGCCCTTGGTCTCCAGCGGCAGATGATGGTCGAGCCATCTCGTCGCCCAGGCGAGGAGCAGCACGACGACGACGCCGAGCGCCGACCAGATCCACGCCGTGGGGGTGACTGCGCGTTCGGCCGGCGGCGCGGCGGGGGTTTCGGAGACCGTCGTCATCACGGCACCAGCCCTTGCGTGACGACTCCGGTCAGGACGAGCACGAGCAGCACCAGGCCGACGACGGTGGCGGCCCAGTCTTCGCTGAAGGCCAGGCGCGTGGCCTGGACGACCTCGGGAGAGGTCTCGGCGGAGGGGGTGGGGGACTCGCTCATGCGAGCGATACTATAGTTCGCCTATAGGATTAGTCGAGATGTATTCCCTACTAAACCGATGTGTGTTGTGGGTCTCTTTGTGCTCGCAGCCATAGGCAAGTCGTTGGTGATCTTCATACGATCACCGAGCCACCTGGCGATCCGTCGCAAATGGACGAATAGTCGCCCCTGTCCGCTGGAAGGAAGAGATGACCGCCGTCGCCGTACTTCCCGAGCGCAGAGCCCGCTGGCGGCGGATCACGACCGACCGCTGGGCCGTCGCCGGGGGCGTCACCGTCGTCGCGCTGCTGCTGATCGCTTTGACCGCGCCAGTGCTGGCCGGACTGTCCGGGCAGGACCCGTACACGTATCACCTGGACGCGCTGGACGACTCGGGGGTGCCGATCGGGTTCGGTGGCGGGATCAGCTCGGAGCACTGGTTCGGCGTCGAGCCGCTGACCGGCCGGGACCTGTTCGCGATCACCGTCTACGGCGCGCGTACGTCGATCCTGGTCGGACTGGCCGCGACCGTGCTGTCGGTCTTCCTCGGCGTCCTGGTCGGGGTGACCGCCGGATTCTTCGGCGGCTGGTACGACCGGATCACCGGCCGTGCGATCGACGTGCTGTTCGGCTTCCCCACGCTGATCCTGATGATCGCCCTCGGCGCGATCGCCCCCGTGCACTTCCCGAAGCAACTGCTGGTGGTGGGCGTGATCGGGCTCTTCGGCTGGCCGGGCATCGCCCGCGTGGTCCGCGGTCAGACGCTTGCTCTGAAACAACGCACGTTCGTCGTCGCGTCGGTCTCGCTCGGCGCGGGTTCCGGGCACGTGCTCCGGCGCCAGGTGCTGCCCAATCTGGCCGCGACGATCATCGTGTACGCGACGATGCTGATCCCGGGCATGATCGGCGCCGAGGCGGCGCTGTCGTTCCTCGGCGTCGGCGTACCGCCGCCCACTCCGGCCTGGGGCCGCTCGATCGGCGACGCGATCGCCTGGGTGCAGACGGATCCGATGTTCCTCGTCTTCCCGGGCGCGGCCCTGTTCGTCACCACGCTCGCGTTCAACCTGCTGGGCGACGGGCTGCGCGACGCCCTCGACCCCAAGTCCCCCGGGGTGAGGAGATGAGAATCCTGCGGTTCGCGGGCGGTCGCCTGCTCAGCATGATCGGCGTCCTGCTGATCGTCAGCCTGCTGACGTACGCCGTGTTCTACCTGCTGCCGGCCGATCCCGCTCAGCTGTCCTGCGGCAAGCCCTGCACTCCGGACCGGCTGGCCGACGCCCGCGCCTTCATGGGCTACGACGCGCCTTGGTGGCGGCAGTATCTGGACTTCCTGACCGGCATCTTCGCCGGCCGGGAGTTCGGCAGCGGCCAGGCGGTCGTGCGGTGCGCCGCGCCCTGCTTCGGCTACTCGTTCCGGTTGGACGAGCCGGTGACCACACTGATCACCACCCACCTGGGGGTGACGTTCTCGCTGGCGATCGGGGCGGCCGTGCTGTGGCTGGTGCTCGGCGTCGGGTCGGGCGTCGTCTCCGCCGTACGCCGCGGCAGTGCGGTCGACCGCGCGGTGATGACGTTCTCGATCACCGGGGTGTCGGCGCCGACCTACCTCGTCGGGCTGCTCGGCATCCTGCTGTTCGGTTTCACCCTCGACATGGTTCCCGTCGGCGGCTATGTGCCGCTCGCGGAGAACCCGGTCCAGTGGGCCTGGCACTTGATCCTGCCGTGGTGCGTGCTGGCCTTCGTCTCGGCCGCGATCTACGCCCGGCTGACCCGCGGCCAGATGCTCGAAGTGCTGGGCGAGGACTACATCCGGACGGCCCGCGCCAAGGGTTTGCGCGAACGCCGGGTCATCGGCCGCCATGCGCTGCGCAACGTGCTCGTGCCGGTGGTGACCGTCTTCGGGATGGACCTCGGCGGCCTGCTCGGCGGCGCGGTCATCACCGAACGGGTCTTCAGCCTGCAAGGCCTCGGCGCACTGCTCATGGACGCGGTCGGCAACGTCGACCTGCCGCTGCTGGTCGGGGTGACGCTGTTCAGCGCCGTCTTGATCATCATCGCGAACTTCGTCGTGGACGTGCTCTACAGCGTCCTCGATCCCCGGATCTCCCTGTGATCCGGCCCCTCGGAAGAAAGCCCCTCGGAAGAAAGAAAGGTAAGTCGATGAGACGCACGACGATCACCGCCGCGCTGGCGGTGGTGACGGCGCTGGCCCTGACGGCGTGCAACGCCAACTCGGGGACCGCCACCACCCCGGCGAGCACCGGTACGCGGCAGGGCGGCGACCTGGCCATCCTGACCTCGTCCAGCTCGGTGACCCTCGACCCGGCCAAGAGCCAGAACCTGGCGATCACCACGCTGGGCCTGATCTTCCGCCGCCTGACCACCTGGGACATCAAGCCGGGTCAGGAGGGCAAGGTCGTCGGCGACCTGGCGCAGGACGCCGGTACGCCCAGCGACGGCGGCAAGACCTGGACCTTCAAGCTCAAGCCCAACCTCAAGTACGCCGACGGCACTGCCATCACCGCCGCCGACGTCAAGTACGGCGTGGAGCGTTCCTTCGCTCCGGAGTTGTCCGGCGGCCTCGGCTACCACAAGACGCTGCTCGTCGGCGGAGCCGACTACAAGGGCCCCTACACCGGCAAGGAGCTGGACTCGATCGAGGTGCCCGACGCGCAGACGATCGTGTTCAAGCTGACCAAGCCGTTCGGCGACTGGCCCTGGATCGTGTCGATGCCGGCGTTCGCCCCGGTCCCGAAGGCGAAGGACGACGTCGCGAACTACGGCAAGAACCCGGTCTCGTCCGGCCCGTACCAGGTCGAGTCGTATCAGCAGGGGACCGCGCTGAAGCTCAAGCGCAACACCTACTGGGACGCCGCGACCGACCCGGTGCGTACGGGTGGGCCGGACACGATCACGTTCCAGCTCGGCCAGGAGAGCACGGTCGCCGCGCAGCGGTTGATCGCCGACTCCGGCAACGACAAGTACGCCTTCGGCGCGAGCTTCGTGCCGCCGGCTCAGCTGGCCCAGATCCAGGCCAACGCGACGGCCAAGCAGCGGCTGGTCACCTCCGACCCCGGCGCGTTGGCGTACCTGGCGTTCAACACCACGCACGGGCCGCTCAAGGACGTCAAGGTGCGCCAGGCGCTCAACTACGCCGTGGACAAGAAGGCGTACCTGGTCGCGGCGGGCGGCACGCTCGGCGGCGACTACGCCTCGACGCTGATCACGCCGGGCATCGCCGGGCGCGCCGAGTACAACCTGTACCCGACCGCCGACCCGTCCGGTGACGTGGACAAGGCCAAGGCGCTGCTGGCCGAGGCCGGTCAGAGCACCCTGAAGCTGACCTTCGTCGTGGCGAACGACGCTCCGACGCTGGCCCGCGCCCAGGCGATCCAGCAGGGCCTGGCCCGGGTCGGCGTCGAGCTGACCATCAAGCCGCTCGACAGCGACTCGTGGTTCGACGCGGTCACCAACGACAAGGGCGACTACGACCTGACCCTGTCCAGCTGGCAGCCGGACTACCCCAGCGCCAACGCCAACATCCAGCCGCTGTTCGCCTCCAGCGAGATCGGCGGCGGGGGCTTCAACCTCTCGCGGTACTCCAACGCCGAGGTCGACGCCCTCATCGAGCAGGCCCGCGCGGAGGTCGACCCGGCCAAGGCGCAGGCGCTGTGGCAGCAGGCCGACAAGCGCATCCTGACCGACGCCCCGATCGTCCCCCTGATCTACACCAAGAACTCGTTCCTGCACGGCTCGGCGGTGCAGAACTTCCAGGTGGCGGCGTTCCCGGCGTACCCGAACTATCTGAAGGTCTCGCTGAGCAAGTGACCGAGAACGTGCTGACCGTCGACACCGTGCTAGCGGTAGATGCGCTCCACATTTCGTTCGACGTCGACGGGCGTACGGTGGACGCCGTCCGCGGGGTGGCCTTCGGGCTGCGCCGCGGGCGGGTCCTCGCCCTGGTCGGCGAGTCCGGCTCAGGCAAGAGCGCGACCGCCCTGGCCGCGCTCGGCCTGCTGCCCGCGACCGCCACCGTGACCGGCAGTATCGAGCTGGACGGGCGGGAACTCGTCGGGGCCGACCGCGCGACCCTCCGCGCGGTGCGCGGCGGCCGCATCGGCACCGTCTTCCAGGAGCCGATGAGCGCGCTCAACCCGATGTTCACCGTCGGCGATCAACTGGCCGAAGCGGTTCGCGCCCATCGCGACGTGGGGAAGAAGGCCGCTGCTGTCCGCGTACAAGAGTTGTTGCAGCTCGTGGAACTGCCGACCAGCGTGACGCGGGCCTATCCGCACGAGTTGTCGGGCGGCCAGTTGCAGCGGGCCGTCATCGCGATGGCGGTGAGCTGCGAGCCGGCGGTCCTCATCGCGGACGAGCCCACGACGGCGCTGGACGTGACGGTGCAAGCCGGGATTCTGGATCTGCTGCGCGACCTGCGCGCGCGGCTGGACACCGCGATCCTCCTGATCACCCACGACATGGGCGTGGTCGCGGACCTCGCCGACGACGTGGTCGTGCTGCGCGACGGCCAGGTGGTCGAGCAGGCGCCGGTCGAGCGCCTGTTCGCGCAGCCTGAGCACGAGTACACCCAGGCACTCCTCGCGGCGGTCCCGCGAAGGTCCACACACGACGGTCCGGTGAGCACGGCCGGGTCGCCGGTGGTCCAGCTCCGTGACGTCACCATCGAGTACGCCGGCCGCCACGGCCGCCGCGTGACAGCGGTCGACGGGGTGAGCTTGGACATCGCGGCGGGCGAGATTCTGGGCCTGGTGGGGGAGTCCGGTTCGGGCAAGACCACCCTCGGCCGGGCGATCGCCGGGCTGGTGCCGGTCGGCTCGGGCAGCCTCAGCGTGGCCGGGACCGACGTCGCCGCCGCGCGCGGCAACCCACGACGGTTGCGCGAGGTCCGGTCCCGGCTCGGCATCGTCTTCCAGGACCCGGCGTCCTCGCTCAACCCCCGCCGGACCGTCGCCGACAGCATCGCCGAACCATTGCTGCTGCACAGCGACGTCCGAGGGGACGCGCTGACGTCCAAGGTGGATGCTCTGCTCGACGCGGTCCAGCTGGTACGCACAGTGCGCGACCGCTATCCGCACGAGTTGTCGGGTGGGCAGCGGCAGCGGGTCGCCATCGCCCGCGCGATCGCGCTGGACCCGGCGCTGCTCATCGCGGACGAGCCCACCAGCGCGCTCGACGTCTCCGTCCAGGCCCGCATCCTGCGGCTGCTGCGCGACCTGCAACGCGACCTCGGGTTCGCGTGCCTGTTCGTCAGCCACGACCTCGCCGTCGTGGAGCAACTGGCCGACCGGGTCGCGGTGATGCACCGCGGGCGGGTCGTCGAGACCGGCCCCACCGATGTCGTGCTCGGCTCGCCGGTGGACCCGTACACGCAGCGGCTGCTGGCCGCGGCGCCGGTCGCCGACCCCGTCCTGCAGCGGTCGCGCCGCGCCGCCGCTGTGCAGCGCGCGGGCTGATGATGGCGGTGCGCGCGGTGGTGATCGTCGGCTGCCGCCGTTCTTGGCGGTGCGCGGTGGTGATCGTCGGCTGCCGCCGTTCTTGTGGTGCGCGCCATGATGATCGTCGGCGGCCGACGATCATTCCGGTTCGCGCGGACTTGATCGTCGGCGGCCGCCGTTCTTCGCGGTAAAACCGCGTTGATCGTCGGCAGCCGACGATCTTGCGAAGCCTCGTGGACCGACGAGCTTGCAGGGCCTGGTGCCGGTGCGGCGGCGTACTCAGGAGCGCTTGTCGCCGACGAGGCGGCCGGAGCGGATCAGCGTCCGGCGGCTGCCCGCCGCGGGTGCGACTCCGGCCGGCTCGTCGGGGCCTTCAGGATTCGCCCGGGTGAACAATGTGACGGTGGTCGCCGCGGTGAACCCGCTGCGTTCCATGAGCGCGGCCGAGGCGTGGTTGGTCTCCTCGACGTCCGTCACGACCCGGGTCGCCCCGGCGGCGAACAGGGCGTTGCAGCACACGTCGACCAGCCGGCGGGCGATCCCTTTGCCCTGCTGCTCCGGCGCGACGGCGATCCACTCCAGGTAGGCCCAGTCGTCGCGTAGCTCGAAGGTCATCGACCCGAGGACGAAGCCGACGACGCGGTCGTCCACGAGGGCCACCCAGCAGGCGCCCTCGTCGGTGTCCAGGTGCTCCGCGATCGAGGTCAGCGACCACGAGGTGTAGGGCTTGACCGTCACGTCGTACACCTGACGGCCGAGGTCGCGTACCTGCCGGAGGTGTTCCAGGCCCATCGGAGTGATCTTGACGTCGTCGTCCGCCACCCTTCCGACGGTACGCGGCTGACCGGTGAGGCACGTGAGCATCACCGAAAGTTCCTTCAAGCGACGCCCTTCCGACAGATACATCTAAATGTGTTGTGCCAGTCGATACGGTCCCCGCCATGATGCGACGAACCGTCCTCGCCGTGACGCTGGCCCTGGCCACCCTGCCGGTCGGCGCCGTCACCGCGTACGCGCTCCCGCCCAAACACATCCAGGGCGACCAGACCGTTCCCGTCTACGACTACGCCTCCGCGATCCGTGAAGTGGTCTGGGTGGAGAGCAGCGTCGACAGCGACGCCGAACCCGGCCCCGACCGGATCGCGGTCGACATCGTCCGGCCGGTCGACCCGGACAACCCCGGTCTGCAGGTCCCGGCCATCGTCGAGGCCTCGCCCTACTACACGCTGCTCGGGCGGGGGAACGAGCTGGAGAAGAAGCTCTACCTCAACCCGAACGACCCGACGAGCCCGATCGTCAAGATGCCGCTCTACTACGACAACTACTTCGTGCCCCGCGGGTACGCGTTCCTCGGCGTCGACCTGTCCGGCAGCACCCACTCGACGGGCTGCCTCGACGTCGGCGGCAAGGCGGAGGTACTCGGGGCCAAGGCGGTGATCGACTGGCTGAGCGGCAACGCCGTCGCCCACAACGCGATGGGTCAGCAGGTCTTCGCGACGTGGTTCAGCGGAAAGGCCGGCATGATCGGCAAGTCCTGGGACGGCGCGATGGTCACCGGGGTCGCCGCGACCGGCGTACCGGGGTTGGCGACGGTGGTGCCGATCAGCGCGGTGACCAGCTGGTACGACTACGAGCGCCTCAACGGGGCGGTGCGGTCGAACGTCAGCTCGACCGTCGGGCTGCACGACAGCTACACGTCCCGGCCGCCGGCCTCCTGCTCGGCCACCCGGGCTTCGCTGGTCGCCAACAACGGGCTGGACTACTCGTCCTTCTGGGCCGACCGGGACTACGTCGCGAGCGCGGCGAACATCAAGGCCAGCGTCTTCCTCGTGCACGGCATGAACGACATGAACGTCAAGAGCTCGAACTTCGGCCGGCTCTGGGAGCAGCTGGCTGCGGCCGGCGTACCGCGCAAGCTCTGGCTGTCGCAGGAACAGCACGTCGACCCGTTCGACTTCCGCCGGGCGGTCTGGGTGGACACCCTGCACCGGTGGTTCGACCAGTGGCTCCAGGGCCTCGACACCGGCATCATGGACGAGCCGCAGGCCACCGTCGAGCGGGCCGCCGACACCTGGGTGGATCTGCCGGAGTGGCCCCCGGCCGGCACCACGAGCCCGGTGTACTACCTGCGTCCGGGCAACGGTGTGACCGGCGAACTGTCGACCGCCGGGCCGAACGGCGGCTCGATGGCGATCACCGATCTGGCACTGTCGGAGTCCACCGCGACGACCGGCCCGCAGCTGGCCAAACTCGGCCGCTGGGTCTTCCTCACCCCGGCTCTGCCGCAAGATCTCCATCTGGCCGGCAGTGCCACGGTCACGGTACGCATGCAGTCGACGCTGCCCACCGCGACGCTGACCGCCCGCTTGGTGGACTACGGCAACCAGACGCGGGTCAACTGGGAATCCGGCCAGGGCATCACGACGGGCGTGGTGGAGGACTGCTGGGGCGACAACAGCGCGGCCGACGACGGCTGCTACAAGAAGGTCACCAAGAACGTGGTCAACACCGGCGTCTCCGTGCTCAGCCGGGGCTGGCTCGACCTGGCCCACCGCGGTTCGCTGTCGA
>JABFYB010000062.1 GCA_013361475.1 Hamadaea sp. | reverse complement strand
CGGGGAGCGCCTGGAGGCTCTGCTGGATCTGCTGGATGCGGACGTCGAGCCCTTCCTTCTCGAACAGGCCGCGGTCCTGGGCGATATAGAGCATGGCGGAGTCGACCAGGGGCAACGCGGCCACGGTGACCTTCGTCCGGCCGCCGTCCGCCGCTCCGGAGTCGTCGTCGCCGCAGGCCGTCAGCGTCAGCGCGAGTGCCACCGCCAGCGCCGCCGCCGTACCTCTTCCCGCACACCACCGACGTAACGCCATGGCCGCATGATGACCCTCCATTTGGCATGATCACTACATACATGCCAGCCGAATCGGCGTTCTTGGAAAAACACGAGGCGTCGGCCACCGTGGTCGCATGACCCCTACGGCGCCCATGGCCCCGCCGGTTCCCGACGTGTTCGACCCTCGCCGGTACGCGACCGCGGTGCCGTACGACGACTACCGCGTCCTGCGCGACCACCATCCGGTGGCCTGGCAGGAGGAGGCCGAGGTGCTGGGCTGGCCCGCCGGTCCCGGGTTCTGGGCGGTGACCCGGCACGCGGACGTGGTGCGGGTGCTCAGGGACGCGGCGACGTACTCCTCGCATCTCGGCGCGACCCAGATCCGTGATCCCGACCCGGCCGATCTGCCGTTCGTCCGCAGCATGATGCTCAATCAGGATCCGCCCGCACAGGGGAGGTTGAGGCGGCTGGTCAGCCGGGCGTTCACCCCGGGGCGCGTCGCCCGGTTCACCGAGGTCGTCGAGGAGCGGGCCCGCACGCTGTTCGCCGACGCCCTCGCGACGGCCCGCGCCGCGGACGGCACCGTCGACCTCGTCGCCGCCGTCACCGACGACTACGCCCTGCTCAACCTGGCCGACCTGCTCGGTGTCCCCAAGCAGGACCGCGGGCTGCTGCTGCACTGGACGCGGCGGGTCATCGGCTACCAGGACCCCGACGAGGCGGGCACCCCGGCGGTGGACGGGGCGGGCAAGCCGGTCGACCCGCGCTCCCCCGCCATGCTCCAGGACATGTTCGCGTACGCCCGTCAACTGGCCGCGCACAAGCGCCGCCACCCCGCCGACGACGTCATGACCACCCTGGCCCACGATCCCGAACTCGCCGACGCGGAACTGGAGATGTTCTTCTTCCTGCTCACCGTCGCGGGCAACGACACCGTGCGGAGCGCGGCCCCGGGCGGACTGCTGGCACTGGCGGAGCACCCGCGGTCGTACGAGCGGCTTCGCACCGGCGGTGTCGAACTCACCGCCGCCGTCGACGAGTTGCTGCGATGGCACCCGCCCGTCCTCACCTTCCGCCGGACCGCCGTGCGCGACACCGAGCTGGCGGGGCGGCGGATCTCGGCCGGGGACAAGGTGGTCGTCTTCCACGCCTCCGCCAACCGGGACGAGCGGGTCTTCGCCGCCCCGGACCGGCTGGATCTGTCCCGTGCGCCGAACCCGCACGTGTCCTTCGGCGACGGTCCGCACGTCTGCCTGGGCGCTCACTTCGCCCGGCTTCAGCTGCGGGTGCTGTACGCGGAGGCGACGCGCGCGCTGCCGGTGCTGCGAACGGCGGGTCCGGCGGGGCGGCTGGTGTCGAACTTCATCAACGGGCTCAAGTCCCTGCCGACGCAGGTCACTTGAACGGCATCACCGCTGCCGCACCTGGATGAGCGCGTGCGTCCCCCCGGTGCGCCAGCGCTGTCCCTCCGCCGCCACCAGGGCGGCCTCCGTGGCGGGCGTGAGGCCGGTGATGACGTCGGACTTCAGGGTGCGCAGGGCCGCCACCGGACCGGGGAAGTAGGCGGTGACGTCGGCGAAGGGCGTGGTCGGCGGCCAGCGCCGGTCGCCCACCAGGCGGCGGTAGTTGAGGTCGCCCTTGAGGACGGTCAGGGTGGCGTCGGCGAATTCGCCGCGCAGGTCGTCGGGCATGTCCTCGTACGGCAGCGGGGCGCAGGAGAAGGGGTGGGCGCGGACGGTGAGACGGCCGTCGGCCATCGCCGACCACAGCGTGCGTCCGTGGTCGGCGGCGGCGCCCCGGGAGCGGATCAGCCGGCGCAGGGCGTCGACCACGTCGGCGGTCGTGGCGTCGGAGACGTAGCACGGGTAGGGCTTGACGTGCAGGACGGCCCGGCGGATCCGGCCGTGGGCGAGGAGATGGGCGATCAGGAGCAGGTCGGGGACGAGTTCACGGCCCGCGTTGTCGGCGACG
>JABFYB010000499.1 GCA_013361475.1 Hamadaea sp. | reverse complement strand
CCCCAAGAACGGCGGCAGCCGACGATCATGACCGAACCGCCGAGCGGACCGGAACGACCGCGAGGTCCGATCGCCGACGCAGCAGCCACCCACGCAACGCCAGGCAGGCGGCGCCCGCGAGCAGCCCGAAGGCGGCCCCGCCGAGCCAGATGAGCAGCGACCCGGCGAGGAGCGAGGCGACGAGCGGGGCCGCGACGGCGGCCAGTCCCTGCGTACCACCCCACACTCCGAAGTAGACACCACGGAGGTGTTCCGGCGCGATCGTCGCGACCACTCCGGGCGCGGCGGTGAGGAAGGCGACCTCCCCGGCCACCCACAGCGGGATCGTGAGCGCCGCTTCGCTGAGCGAGCCGGACATGCCGGTCAGGGCGAGCCCGATGCCGACCATGCCCGCGCCGAGCGCGCACACCACCAGCGCGGGCGTACGCAGCAGCCATTGCTGGAACAGCAGCTGCACGACCACCACCACGAGCGGGTCCAGCGCCAGCAGCAGGCCGTACTGGAGCGGGGTTACCCCGGCCGAGCTGAAGACCACCGGCAGGCTGACCATGCTCTGCATGTGGACCGAGTAGAACACGGCCGTGATCGCGGTGAACCCGACGAGCGCCGGATCCCGGAGCGCCGCGCCGAACCCGACGGTCCGCGCCGAGTTCCGCGCTGAAGCGGAGGAGCCGGGGAGGCGGAGCGCCAACAGTCCGAAGAGGACGTTGACCGCCGCGTTCACCACGAACAGGGCGACGAACGCCCGTTCGGCGAGCAGCCCGCCCAGGACGCAGGCGACCAGCCGGCTGACGTTCATGACCAGGTACAGCAGCCCGAGCGCCCGCTTCCGGTGCTCGCCGGGCACGACGTCGGTGAGGAACGCCTGCACCGCCGGGCGATAGAGGTCGAACGTCAGGCCGGTCGCGAACGCCAGCCCACATGTCCACAGCAGACCGTGCACGCCGCCGATCGCCACGTAGGCCGCCGCCGCCCCGAAAGCGCTGGCCACGATCACGAGGCGGCGGCCGAGCCGGTCGGCGAGCCAGCCGCCGAGGGGCATCGACAGCGTCCAGCCCAACCCGAACGCGGTCATGACGGTGGCCGCCTGGGCCGCGCTGAAGTGCCGATCGGCCACCAGCCAGAAGGTCAGGAACGGCACCGCGAAGAAGCCGAGCCGGGCCAGGCCGACGCCGCTCATCAAGCCCCAGAACGTGCGCGGAAGGCCGCCGAACCGGCGTCGCCACCAGCCCATCAGGCCTCGACCTCGATCTCGTACCGGTCGGTGACGAGGTCCATGAGCGCCAGCACTTCCTGCGGCGTGTCGCCGTGCAGCCAGGCGTATCCGGCCAGGCCGCCCCACTGACCCGAGCCGGTCAGCCCGCCCTCGCCGCCCACCTGCGTCACGACGCTCGCGTCGACGACGCCCGGCTGCGCGAGCACCTCGTCCCGGCTCGCGATGTGCACGACCCGGCCCGGCGGCACGTAAGGCCCGGCCCAGCCCCAGGCTCCGGGCTCCGGGCGAGGCTCGACGCGCACCGGCTCACCGGCCCCGAACTGGCCGAGCATCTCCGGCACGTTCACGTGATACGCGTGGAGCAGCGCGTGTTGAATGCCACCGCCACCCGGCCGCGCGGCGATCTCGCCCAGCAGCCAGCGGCCTTCGGTGTCGAGGTAGATCTCGGCGTGGGTGAAGCCTTCGCGGATGCCGAGGGCGCGGGCGGCCTGTTCGGCGAGTTCCGCGACGGCCATGCCCTCGGGCGAGGCCGGATCGAGCAGCACCGAGCCGAGCGTGCCACCCATCCCGCGCAGCGGCGGGACGTTGTAGCGACCCGGGATCTGATAGACCGAGTCGCCGCCGGTCCAGAAGGCGTCACAGTGATACTCGTTCCGGATCCGCACGAACTGCTCGACGACGAAACCACCCTGGTCGTCGAGCGGGCGGAAGGCCGGCTCGGCTCGGAAGAACGCCGAGGCGTCCAGCCGGCGGGTGAAGATCTCCGCGCGCATGCGCTCCAGATCCGTGCGGTCCCGGATGACGTGCGTGTTCGTCGAGCCGAAGCCGGTGAGCGGCTTGACGACGACCGGGAAACCGCCGAGTTCCGCCGCGGCGGCCGGGATCTCCGCGGCCTCGTGGACGACCCGGTGGGCCGCGACGGGGACGCCCGCCGCGTGCAGCACCGACTTCATGATCGCCTTGTCGGTGAACCGGACCGCCTCGGCGGTTGCCTGGCCGGGCAGGCTGAGCAGGTCGCGCAGGAATCCGGCGGCGACCATCGCGCCCTCCCACAGGGTGGCGACGGCGTCGACCCGGCCGCGCAGCTCCGCGGCCAGCCCGGCCAGCTCGGTGAAGTCGGTCCAGTGGGTCACCGACCGGATCGGATAGGGCGGGTTCTGCGCGGCGCGCAGGGCGGCGTTCGGCTTGGACAGGCAGACGATCACCTCGTGACCGGCGGCCATCAGGGCCTGTTCCATCACCGCGGTGTGGTTGGACAGGACGAGCACCCTCATCGGTTCTCCCTCGCAGTTGGCACGTTCAGGGCAACCGCTAAAACGTAATATGTTTTTGAGCGTGAATCCCTCCTCCGTTCGTACACATGTTCGGGTAAGCTGAACGCTTCCACATCGGGACTTGGGGGGATATGCCTTGCTCTATGTGACGAGCGCCGTCCGGACACATGTCGTGCCGAAAGGAGCGATGCGGCGGCTGGCCCTGCGCTACCCCGGGAGGCTCACGGCGACCTGGTGGCCCGAGACCGACCGGCCGCTCCTCGTCGCCGAGGTCGAGGACCCCGTCCTGGCCCGGCTGCGGCCCTGGTTCGCCCGGCAACTCGACGACCACGTGGAGATCCCCCGCCATCCCGACGCCCACGTACGCTCCGGGCTGCGGCAGGCGTACCTCCAGATCGGACACACGCGGGTGGGCCGGGCGGTGACGGCCGACCGCGGCTGGCTGGCCGAGCCGTCGTGCACGGTCGGGCTGCTGCCGGGCGGCCTCACCAGTGACCGCTGGACGATCGGGGCGCAGTTCGCGGTGCTGCTCGATCTCGGGTACGCGCTCGCCGCCGAGGTGCCGATCTGCTGACGGGCGTTAGTCGGTCGCCTGCCGGTTCTTGAGGTCGTCCATCATCTCGGCGTACTCCCGGCGTACGTCCTCGGGGTCGAGCGGGGCCTCGTGGTCGAGCCGCCAGAGCATCATCTCGATGAGGGCGTTGAGGTTGCGCCCCTCGATCTCGGCCCGGGCCACCAATCGCGCCATGAGCCGGGGCGGCAGGCTGATCGAGGTGACCTCCTTCGCCTTGTCCCGCGCGGGCAGCTCGGCCGGCAGATGCCGGGCCAACGCCTCGTCCAATGTGGGCGGCAGGCCGCGGTGCTCCAGCGCCTGCGGCGCTGATTCGGCGTACATGCGGGCCAGCTGTGCGCCCTTGCGACGGCGCAGGACGCCGAGCGCTTCCTCGTCGGTGACCGGACCCCGGCCGGGCTCGTAGGCCAGCGCGCCGGTCTCCCCGGGCAGCGCCGCGTCGTCCGGCACGGCCACGATGTACCGAGGATCGAGCGAGGTCGGATCGCCCGGCTTCAGCTGGACCTTGCGGTAGCCTTTGGCACGCTCCCCGTCTGCCATGCGCCCCATCGTATAGACATGCGCGGGGGCGTTTCTCCATTCGTTACGGCGCGGTGTCGGACCCGGATGGTTGACTGGGACCCATGAGACTGCCGCTCACGCCGCCGCTGGAGCCCATGCTCGCCACCGCCGTCCCGGAGATCCCCGTCGCCGAGGGGATGAGCTACGAACCGAAGTGGGACGGCTTCCGCTGCGTCGTCTTCCGCGACGGCGACGAGGTCGCCTTGGCCAGCCGGGGCGGCAAGGACTTCACGCGCTACTTCCCGGAGGTCATCGAGCAGGTCAAGGCGCAGCTGCCCGAGCGTTGCGTGATCGACTGCGAGCTGGTCGTCATCCGGCGTGAGGAAGGCAAACTGCCGCGCCTCGACTTCGAGCTGCTCGCCCAGCGGATCCACCCCGCCGCCAGCCGCGTCCGCAAGCTCGCCGAGGAGACTCCGGCCGAGATGGTGGCCTTCGACCTCCTCGCGATCGGCGACGAGGACCTCACCCAGACGCCCTTCCCCGAGCGCCGGGCTCGGCTCGAGGCCGAGCTGTCGGGCGTACGCCCCCCGGTGCACGTCACACCGTTGACGACGGACCCCGAGACGGCTCGCCGCTGGTTCGTGGAGTTCGAGGGAGCGGGCCTCGACGGGCTGATCGCCAAGCCGGCCGATCTGCTCTACGTGCCGAACAAGCGGCTCATGCGCAAGATCAAGCACGCCCGGACGCTGGACGCCGTCGTCGCCGGGTTCCGCTGGCACAAGTCCGGCCCGATCGTGGGATCGCTGCTGCTCGGCCTCTACGACGACGACGGCCTGCTGCACTCGATCGGCGTGACCTCGGCATTCTCGGCCGCGCGCCGCAAGGAGCTGCTCGACGAGATCGCCGAGCTGCGTGATCCGGCCGAGCACCCGTGGCTCGATCCGAAGGAGGGTCAGCGCCTGCCGTCCGCGCCCAACCGGTGGAACTCGACCAAGGACACCTCCTGGGAGCCGCTCGCCCCGAACTGGGTCGTCGAGGTCGGCTTCGACGCGATGGAGGGCGACCGGCTGCGGCACACCGGGCAGTTCGTGCGCTGGCGGCCCGAGCGTGACCCGCGCTCGTGCACCTACGAGCAGCTCGAGCGGCCGATCAGCCTGGACGTCGAAGAGGTGCTCGCGAGCGGCAAGTAGGCTCACTGGGTCGACGTCGATCGCCCGGAAGGACCTCACGTGCGCCGGATCGTGCTGTTGGTGGTGGCCGCGCTGTTCTCGGCCGCCTGCTTCCTGCCGGGTGGGCTGGGCGGCTCCGACGAGGGCGCCGCGCCTTCCCCGACGAAGGACGGCATCTGGACGCCGTGCACCGACGAGGCACGCAAGATCTATCCGCAGGCCTCGCGGAGCTTCCAGTACCACTGCGCCAAGGTCGACGTCCCGAAGGACTGGGCGAAGCCGGACGGTCCGAAGATCCAGATCTCGCTGATCCGCGCCCGCATCGGCAGCCAGTCCGACCGCATCGGGTCGCTGCTGGTCAACCCGGGCGGCCCCGGTGGGTCCGGTGTGGACACTGCCGTCTACCTGACCAACGCGCTGCCGGTGCAGGTGCTGCGCCGCTTCGACCTGGTCGGCTTCGACCCGCGCGGAGTCGGCCGCTCCGCTCCGGTCAAGTGCATGACCGACGAGGACCTCGACGAGTCGTTCGGGTCCGAACCCGACCCGGTGCAGCAGTCGCAGTTCGACCAGATCGTCGCGCTGACCAAGCGGATGGACGCCGGCTGCCAGGCGAAGTACGGCGACGACCTGAAGCTCTACGGCACCGTGCAGGCGGCCAAGGACATCGACGCCATCCGGCAGGCGGTCGGCGACGACAAGCTCACCTACCTGGGCTACTCCTACGGCACCCTGCTCGGCGCGACCTACGCCCAGCTCTTCCCGAAGAACATCCGCGCGATGGTGCTCGACGGCGCGGTCGACCCGACGATGAGTTCGGTGGAGGCGAGCGAATCCCAGGCCAAGGGCTTCGAGCGCGCCTTCACGAACTTCGACTCGTGGTGCAAAGACCACACCTCCCGCTGCCCGATCGCGCCGGACGCCCGGGGCGCGATCACCAAGGCGCTGGACGAGGCCCGGGCCAACCCGGTGACCTACGAGGGACGCAAGGCGACCTCCGGCTGGGTGTTCTACGCCGTGATCTCGGCCCTCTACACCCAGGACCGCTGGACCGATCTGGCCGACGCCATCGACTCGCTGCACGACGGGGACGCCGAGGCGGTCTTCGAGCTGGCCGACGCGTACGCCGAACGCACCCCCGGCGGCAGCTACAGCAACCTGTTCGACGCCAACGCCGCCGTGAACTGCACCGACGACGACGCGCCGCCGAGCGTCAGCCAGATCCGCACCCTCCAGTCGGAGTGGCGCGAGAAGTACCCGCTGTTCGGGGCGCCGCTGGCGATCGGCTCGCTGACCTGCTCGGTGTGGTCCGGCGGGCGCGACCCGGTCCCGACCGGCAAGGCGAACGGGGCGCCGCCCATCGTCGTGGTGGGTACCAAGGGCGACCCGGCGACCCCCTACGAGCAGACTCCCGCCCTGGCGGAGATGCTCGGCGTCGGGCACGTGCTGACCTGGGAAGGCGAGGGGCACACGGCGTACCCGGAGACGTCGTGCATCTCGTCGGCGGTCAACGCTTACCTCATCGACCTGACCGTCCCCGCCGAAGGCAAAACCTGCCCCGCCTGACCCCCCTTGTCTTTCTGGTTGATCATGAACTTACGGTCGTGCTCGACGGCGTGTCGGCGTCCCTAGGCCCCTGATCAACTCCCCAAGTCAATGATCAACGAGGCGTGAGGCGGGTCGTCAGGGTGCGGACGCGCTGCCGGACCAACCGCGCCCGCCGTTCGGAGTCGGCGACGGCGTACCGCAGACGCTGGCCCAGGCGCGGAGACGGGCAGTCGGACGGCTCGTAGCCCAACGCGGTCAACCGGCTTCGGAGCACCGTCTCGCAGAGCGCGATCTCGTCGGCCGTGAGCCGGGTCCGCCAGGACCCGGCGCGGGCCTGGCCCACCGGCTGGTGCGTACGCGAATGCCACCGTTTCCCGGCGGGCACGGCGTCGGCGGCGATCTCCGACGGCTGCGTCATCGCGGGGTCGAACTGCTCGCCGAGGAAACCGCACAGGTCGCGGAGCGTCCCGTCGGGGTCGGCGACGAGGTCTTCGTAGCGCAGCTCGTAGTAGGAGTCCGCCGGCAGGGCACGGGCCGCTCGCCGGGCGCAGTCGACCGCGTACGCCCACTGGGCGGCCAGCGACGCGATGTCCTTGCGCGTCTGCCAGGGCATCTCCTTGAGGGAGGCACAACAGTCCCGGCCGTCGCGGACGATCGTGACCAGTTGAGCCGTCGGGAACAGCCGCCGGATCATGTCCACGTTGTTCAAGTACGCCGGCCGCTTGTCCCCCCAGCGCGGCTTGCCGAACCGTTCCGCGTACGCCTGAAGCACGATCGCGAAGAGCGCGCCGAGGTTGCCCGGCCCATCGATGAGTCGAGCCCGGATCTCTTCGGCATCGAGCCGCAGATCACCGAACTTGGACTGCGGCCGGTCGACGATCCAGCTCGCGAGCCGGGCACGATTCGCCGTGCGACGCAGGTCGCCGAAGGTGCGCCGGGCCAGGTACCCGGGCAGCACGAAGCGGTTCTCCGGCGGAATCGCGATCCGGGGATGCCGGTGCAGCATGAGCTGCAACATGGTGGTGCCCGAGCGGGGGCACCCCATCACAAAGATCGGACGTTCCGTACCATTATCGGCCATTGCCTCCGAATTGTCGGCGACAAGCCTCGCCGCTCACTGGAAGCGCGCCCGATCACCGTTCACAAAAAGTTCAAAACTCACTCGGCGGGCGTACGCGCCCGGCTGGGTTGCACGCGCATCGGCTCCCCCGGCATCTTCGGGTAATCCGGCGGATACGGCTGTTCCACGGGATCGGCGGCCCACCACTCCATGAGCGTCTCCAGCCCGAAGACCTCGCCGTCACGCTCGGCCCACGGATCGCCCGACTCGGCCAGCCGCTTCGGCACCGTCCGCAGATCGAAGTCGTTGGGATCGACGTCGCGCAGCTCGTCCCAGGTCACCGGGGCGCTGGCGGTGGCTCGTTCGTTCGCCCGCAACGAGTACGCCGCGGCGATGGTCCGGTCGCGGCACATCTGGTTGAAGTCGATGAAGATGCGCTCGCCGCGCTCCTCCTTCCACCACGCCATCGTCACGCGCTCGGGATGCCGCCGCTCCAACTCCCGGCCGAAGGCGATGGCGGCATGCCGCGCCTCGATGAAATCCCACTCCGGGCGTACGCGGACGAACAAGTGGATGCCGCGCCCGCCGGAAGTCTTCGGGTACGCCGTCAGCCCGGCCTCGGCGAACAACTCCCGGGCCAGGAAGGCGACCTCGACGGCGTCGGAGAAGTCCGTACCCGGCTGGGGATCGAGGTCGATCCGCAGCTCGTCCGGGTGATCCGGGCGCTCGGAGCGGACCGGCCAGGGGTGGAAGACGATCGTGCCCATCTGGGCCGCCCACACGAGGTGCGCGACCTCGGTCGGGCACAGCTCGATCGCCTTGCGGCCGCTCGGGAAGGTGATCTGGGCGGTCGTCAGCCAGTCGGGCGCACCCCGTTCCGGTACGCGCTTCTGATAGAACGCCTCGCCGTCGATCCCGTCGGGGAACCGTTGCAGCGTCGTCGGCCGGTCGCCGACCGCACGCAGCATCGCCTCCCCCACGGCCAGGTAGTACTCGAAGACGTCCCGCTTGGTGTAGCCCGCTCGCGGGAAAACGATCTTGTCAGGGCTGCTGAGTCTTACGGATCGCTTACCGACCTCATACGTCTGCGCCTCGGCCTTGGGCATACGGCGACGCTACCCCGTACCGTGAAGGCATGGAGAAGATCTCGGAGGACGAGTGGCGTGTCCGGCTGAGCCCGGCGGAGTATCGCGTGCTCCGCGAGGCCGGCACCGAGCCCGCCTTCACCGGTGAATACGTCGACACCAAGACCAAGGGCGTCTACCGCTGCCGCGCCTGCGGAGCCGAGCTGTTCAGCAGTGACACGAAGTTCGACAGCCACTGCGGCTGGCCGTCCTTCTACGACCCGAAGGACGCCGCGGTCACCCTGAAGGAAGACCGCTCGTTCGGCATGGTCCGCGTCGAGGTGCGCTGCGCGAACTGCGACTCCCACCTCGGGCACGTCTTCGAGGGCGAGGGCTACCCGACGCCGACCGATCAGCGCTACTGCATCAACTCGATCAGCCTGACCCTGGAGCCCGCCGACGCCACCTCGTGATCATTGCGTCAGCCATGCTGTTAACTCGGGCATTTCGCCGCGCGAAACCACTTGGCTGACGCAATGATCACGCGAGGCGCGAGGCGCGAGGCGCGAGGCGCGAGGCGCGAGGCGCGAGGCGCGAAGCGCGCGATCACGCGTAAGGAGGCGCGGGCGGTGTCGTCCGCGGAGCGGCGACCTTGTCCAGGAGGGCGCCGACGACCACGCCGATCAGGATCGCCACCGAGGCAGGCAGGTAGTAGGCCATCCACGACTTGGCCCCGGCCAGGATCAGGATGGTGTTGCCCAGCACGAGCACCAGGGTCGCGAGGACGACGCCGAGGATGCCGCCGCGGCCGGTCGCCGCGCTGATCCCGCCGAGGAGGACGACCGCCGCCGCGACGAGCAGCCGGCCGCCGTCACCGGCGGGTGAGGCGAAGCCCAGGTAGCTGAT
>JABFYB010000209.1 GCA_013361475.1 Hamadaea sp. | reverse complement strand
GGTCATCGCCCATGAACAGCACATCGATCTCGCCCGCCCCCGCGACATCACCGACCCGCGCTTCGCCGAGCTCCGCGCCGGCCTGCTCGAACGGCTCGGTGTCGACACCGCCGCCGAAGCCGCCTGAACCACCGCCCCCACCCCATGAACGGAACCGTCATGCGACGACGCCTCGCCCCCGCCGCCCTGCTCCTCCCCCTCGCCCTCCTGCTCACCGCCTGCGGCGGCAGCGCGACCGCCGGCACCGGCTCCGACACCGACGGCCAGGGCTCCCTCACCCTCAACGTCGGTGACCAGAAGGGCGGTTCGGAGGCGATCCTGCGGGCCGCCGGCGAACTCAAGGGCCTCGACTACAAGATCAAGTGGTCCACGTTCACCTCCGGCCCGCCGCTGCTGGAAGCCGTCAACGCCAAGGCCGTCGACATCGGCGGGGTCGGCAACACCCCGCCGGTGTTCGCCGCCGGCGCGGGTTCGAAGATCACGGTCGTGTCCGCGTTCCACGGCACGTCCAAGGGAGACGCCATCCTCGTGCCGAACGGCTCGAAGCTGACGAAGCCCGCGCAGCTGAAGGGCAGGTCCATTGCCGTGGCGCAGGGTTCGTCCGCCAACTACCAGTTGGTCGCCTCGCTGAGGAAGGCCGGGCTGAGCCTCGGCGACGTGCGGGTGAAATACCTCCAGCCGGCCGACGCGCTCGCCGCGTTCACCTCCGGCAAGGTCGACGCGTGGGCGGTCTGGGACCCGTACACCTCGCAGGTGCTCCAGTCGAAGCAGGGGCGGATCCTGACCACCGGTGACGGGATCACCAACGGGCTGACCTTCCAGGTGGCGGCGCCCTCCGCGCTCCAGGACAAGGAGAAGGCCGCCGCCGTCAAGGACTACCTGGAGCGGCTGCGGCGGGCCACGGCCTGGGTGTACGACCACCAGGAGGAGTGGGCCGAGGTCTGGGCGAAGGACACCGGGCTGCCCTACGAGGTCGCGCTGGCCTCGGTGCGGCGGACGAACGCCACCCGGATCTCGGTCGCGGTCGACAAGCCGCTGGTCGCCTCCGAACAGGAGATCGCGGACACCTTCACCGAGCTGAAGCTGATCCCGCACAAGGTCGACTTCGGCGCCTTCGTGGACACGCGCTTCAACGGCGATCTGCCGCCGTCCACCACGGCGGCGCGCGGCGAGGGCTAGGCAGGGAAGATCCACGGCCCCGGGGCTGTTGGTAGAAAGGTGAACAACACTGAGGTCGTGGTCATAGGCGCTGGTCAGGCAGGTCTCTCCAGCGCCTATCACCTGCGCCGAACCGGTTACGAGCCCGGGCACGACTTCGTCGTGCTGGACCACTCCCCCGGCCCGGGCGGCGCCTGGCAGTTCCGGTGGCCCTCACTGACGTACGGCAAGGTGCACGGGATGCACGCGCTGCCGGGGATGGAGCTGACCGGCGCCGACCCCGCGCGGCCGTCCTCCGAGGTGATCACCGAGTACTTCGACACCTACGAGCGGACCTTCGACCTGCGAGTGCGGCGGCCCGTGGATGTCCACGCGGTGCGGAAGGGCGAGGACGGGCGGCTGCTCGTCGAGACCTCGGCCGGGACCTGGGCGACCAGGGCGCTGATCAACGCGACCGGCACCTGGGACCGACCCTTCTGGCCGCGCTATCCCGGGCAGGAGACCTTCCGGGGGCGGCAGTTGCACACCGCGCAGTACCCGGGACCCGAGGAGTTCGCGGGGCAGCGGGTCGTGGTGGTGGGCGGAGGCGCGTCCGGTACCCAGCACCTGATGGAGATCGCCCCGTACGCGGCCGGCACCACCTGGGTGACCCGTCGGCCGCCCGTCTTCCGCGAGGGCCCCTTCACCGAGGACGTCGGGCGGGAGGCCGTGGCGCTGGTCGAGGAGCGGGTGCGGCAGGGGCTGCCGCCGAAGAGCGTGGTGTCGGTGACCGGACTGCCGCTCAACGACGCGATCCGTCAGGCCCTCGCCGACGGCGTCCTCGACCGGCAGCCCATGTTCGACCGGATCACCCCGCAGGGCGTGGCCTGGAACGACGGACGGCATGTCGACGCCGACGTCATCCTGTGGGCGACCGGGTTCCGGGCCTCCATCGACCATCTGGCGCCGCTGAAGCTGCGTGAGCCCGGCGGCGGCATCCGCGTCGAGGGCACGCGCGCGGTCGCCGACCCTCGGATCCACCTGGTCGGCTACGGCC
>JABFYB010000201.1 GCA_013361475.1 Hamadaea sp. | reverse complement strand
GCGAGTCAGCGAGTCAGCGAGCCCGGGGACGCGGCGTCAGCGGCCCGGGGACGCGAGTCAGCCGGCGCGGCCGCGTGGCTTCAGCTGACCGGGCGGCAGCGGCGGAGCCAGTAGCCGATCCCCGTCGT
Source organism: Hamadaea sp. (assembly GCA_013361475.1). Classification (GTDB taxonomy): domain Bacteria; phylum Actinomycetota; class Actinomycetes; order Mycobacteriales; family Micromonosporaceae; genus Hamadaea. The sequence goes on along the minus strand of JABFYB010000201.1, from coordinate 9,202 downwards.
AGCCGTGCACCTCGCCGAAGCCGCCCGTCCCCGTGTTCCACGCCTCGCGCGCCCGCGCGACCTCGTCCCCGGTACGCCCGACGAAGTTCCACCACATGACGATCTCCTCGGCGAACGGTTCCCCGCCGAGGAGAAGCACAGCGGTGTCCACATCAGACTCCAGTTGGACGTCCGAACGGCCGGTGCCCAGATACAGCAAGGAGCCCGGCTCCAGCAGTACGCCGTCCACCCGTGCGCCGCCGGACATCGTGAGGGCGGCGTACTCGAAGTCGGGTTCCAGCGGGAAACGGGCGTCGGCCCCGGCCGCCACGGTCAGGTCGGCTCCGACCAGCGGGGAGTACGTCGTGCCGGGCGACGCCGCACCGTCGATCTCGCCGAGCATCACGGTCGCGGTCACCCCGCCGCCGTTGATCACCGGAAGCTCCGGATGGTGTTCGAAGGCCGGCTCGACATGCCGGTACGCGTCCGGCAGCGCCACCCAGAGCTGGGCTCCGTGCAGCAGCGGCAGGTGGTCGCGCGGCGACTCCTCGGAGTGCGCGATAGCTCGTCCGGAGGTCATCACGCCGAGGTGACCCGGGCGCAGCGTCTGGAGGCTGCCGAGGCTGTCGCGGTGCAGCACCTCGCCCTCGTGCAACCAGCTCACCGTCTGCAGACCCATGTGCGGATGCGGCGGCACCTGCATCCCGGGCTCGGCGGCGATGTCGTCCGGCCCGTAGTGATCGATGAAGCACCACGCGCCGACCATGCGCCGGCCGAGCGTCGGCAGGAGACGGCGTACCTGGGTGCTCTCGCCGAGCGGGACGATCCGGCCCGGGATCAGATCGCGTACCGGTTCGGCGGCGACGCCGGCCCGGCCGCCGCAGGTGGACATCGCCGGGGCGCGGTCGAGGTTGCTCATGCGCCCAACCTACTCGCGCCCCGGGGACTCGCTGTCGAAACCGCGTCCTACTCGCGCCCCGGGGACTCGCCGTCGTAACCGCGTCGATCATGAAGCTAGGCACGCGACACGCCGGTTGATCACGACCGATAGTTCATGATCGCGCGGAAACAACGGGGGAGAGGGGGCGGGGGCTAGACGAAGGCGGTGGTCCAGTAGCGGGCCTTGTAGAACTTCGCTCCGGAGCGCGAACCGCTGCCGCCGCTGGAGAAGCCGACCGACGTCGTCCAGTACTGGCTCTCGCTCGGCGCGTCGACGTAGAAGCGCACGCCGTTCGGCAGGCTCCCGTACGCCTTGACGTAGGTGGCCGTGCTGATCCGCTTCTTGCCGCTGAACACCCAGCTCGATCCGGCGTACAGGAGGCTGACCTCCCAGACGCCGTGGTTCGTGCCGGTGCCGCCGACGGTGTAGAAGAACTTGCCGGAGGCGTAGTCGGGCTGCAGGTCGTGCCCAGTGCCGGAGAACGTCGTCTTGCAGGCGAGCTTGAGCCCGGTCAGGTGCCCGCTGCTGTTCACGACCAGGTGGTACGCCCGCAGCTCACCCTTGCCGACGGCGAGCAGGAGCCCGCTGCTGGTGTCGTAGAGCACGCCGTGCGCGCCTTCGAAGCCGTATTTGACCGAGCCGCTGTAGGAGGTGCCCGGCTTGCCGCCGTTGCTCGACGGGATGAACAGGCTCAGACCGCCGCCGTCGGCGAACGAGCTGCTGTATTGCCGCGCCCGCGAGGACGCCACGACGATCGCGCCGTAGTTCTTGATGCGCTCGACCGCGTGCGGGTTGCCCGGCACGGTGGCGCTCCAGACGACGCTCTTCGAGCTCTGGTCGATCATCGCCGCCTTGCCGCCCGCCGAGGCGGTGCCCGACGCGGTCACCAGGACGACGTCGCCCCAGTTCGCGGTGGGCCGGCGCTTGACGTCGGACAGGTTGGTCCAGGTCGAGCCGGTCGGCGCGGACCAGCGCCACCGCACGTTGGCGTCGCTCCACGAGGTGTTCGAGTGGCTGAACACGAGGACGTCGTTCGTCTTCTGCTCGGTCGTGGCCACCAGGTACTCCGCGGCGGCGGCCGGCTCGGCGGCGACGAGCGCGCCGGCCACCGTCCCGCCGGTCGCCGCGACGACTCCGGCCGCGGCGGTGCTGCCCAGCAGGGTCCTTCTGCGCATTGGTCTCCCCAGATCCGCGGGCCGTCGGTCGAGGCCCGATGGCTCAAGATCCTGACACCGTGGGGCAACCTCGGCAAACACCGGAACTCCGCCCTGTGGATAACCTCCGGGCAAGAGTCGGATATCCGTGACTATCTGGGCGCTAGCCGTTTTCGGTGGGCACTCTGGCCAGTGTGGACACCGTCATCATCGTAGGAGCGGGGCCGACGGGCCTGACGGCGGCACTGGAGCTGGCCAACCACGGCATCCCGACCATCCTCTTCGACTCCGGCGACCTCACCTCCGCGGCCGAGACCGGCTCGCGGGCGATCGCCGTCCATCGCACGGCGCTCACCGTCTGGGAGCGCCTCGGCTGCGCGGAGCCCATGCTCGCGGAGGGCGTCGCGTGGCGTACGCGGCACACCTTCCGCGGCACCCGCGAGATCCTCACCCAGGTGCTGCCCCCGGCGGCGGGCGGCCTGCCGACCTTCCTCAACCTGCAGCAGTACCGCACCGAACACCATCTGCTCGCGGCGGCTCGCGCGCATCCGCTCGTCGAGCTGCGGCCTGGGCACCGGGTCATCGCGGTGCGCCAGGACCGTCGGCAGGTCACCCTGGAGATCCAGGATCAGACTGGTACGCACAGCGCAACGGCGGCGTACGTGCTGGCCTGTGACGGCGCGCGCGGCACGATGCGGCGGGCGTTGGGGCTCGATTTCCCCGGGCAGACCTTCCCGGACCGTTTCCTCATCGCCGATCTCCGGGTGGAGCTGGATCTGCCGCCGGAGCCCCGGTTCTACTTCGATCATCCGGCGCATCCGGGCAGCACCGTGCTCATCCATCCGCAGCCGTTCGGAGTGTGGCGCGTCGACTGGCAGCTCGGCGCCGACGTCGACGTGGCGGCCGAGACCACCCCCGAGCGGATGGACGCCCGCATCCGTGCGCTGCTGGCCGCGGTCACCGGCACGGACCTGGACTACGACCTGGTGTGGCTGAGCGACTACCGGTTCCATCAGCGCCTGCTGACCCGGCTGCGGCATCGGCGGGTGTTCTTCCTCGGCGACTCGGGTCACCTCGTGGCTCCGTTCGGGGCGCGGGGCATGAACGGCGCGGTGCAGGACGTCGAGAACCTCGGCTGGAAGCTGGCCGCCGTCCTGCACGGTCACGCGCCGGAGGCGTTGCTGGAGTCCTATCAGGACGAAAGATGGGCCGCTCAGGAACACAATCGACAGGTGGTCTCGGCGACCATGCGGTTCATGGCTCCGCGTACGCGGTGGCAGCGGCTGCGGCGGGACACGATCCTGCGGTTGGCCGCGCGATGGCGGCGAGCCGCCCAGTGGGTCGACAGTGGACGGATGAGCGAGCCCTACCGGTACGCCGTCTCCACGATCGTGCTCCCGGACGACGGCCCGGCTCGGCGGTGGCGGGGCGCGCCCGAGTTGGGCGGCAAGGCGCCCGACGCCGATTTCGTCCGCCGGGGCCGGCCGACCCGGCTGCGGCACTACCTCGGCCGCGAGTGGGTGGCGTTGTGGTTCACCGGCGGCCACCACGACGGCTGGCTGCCCGCCGAGCCCGGCCAGGTCCCGTGCCGGTTGATCACAGTGGACCCGGCGGACGCGGGCGAGCTCGGGACGGCGTACGCCGCCCGCCCGGGCACGCTCTATCTGATCCGGCCGGACGGGCACATCGCCGCTCGCCGGCGGAACGCCGGTCCGGGCGTTGGGCGTACCCTCTTGGACGTCATGGGGATGCGCGGACCGTCAGGGGCGCACCTGGCCGACGTGCCACCGCACCTCCCGCAGCAGCGCGGGCAGGTCCGCGGCGACGTTGACGAACTGGAAGCCGGACTGGACCCGGTCGATCGCGGCCCGGGAGTCTGAGCAGTAGATCCCGACCGGCAGGTGGTGCCGCGCCGCCGCCAGCCGGATCTTGGCCAGCGGCCCCGCGAGGTCGGGGTTCTCCGGTGCGGGTGTGAGGCCGAGCGAGACCGCCAGGTCGACCGGGCCGACGAACAGCGCGTCGAGTCCGGGGACCGCGGCGATCGCCTCCACATTCGACAGCCCGGCCGCGCTCTCGATCTGGGCGATGGCGAGGGTCTTCGTGTTCGCCTCGGCGAAGTAGCCGGGCAGGGTCGTGTCGAAGGCGAGACCGGCCCAGGCGCTGCCCAGGCTCCGCCGCCCGACCGGCGGGAACTTCGCCGCCGCGACCAGTGCGGCGGCCTCCTCGGCGGTGTCGATCATCGGCCCGATGACCGCCGAGGCGCCCGCGTCGAGGGCGCGTTTGACGTTCTCCGTGGTGTTCTCGGCGATCCGGACGACCGGGCAGCCGCCCGCGTCGGCGATCGCGGCCACCATCGCGGTCATCGTCTCGGCCCCCATGGGACCGTGCTCGGCGTCGACGACGAGGAAGTCCGCCCCGACCCGGGCGAGCTGGCGGGCGGCGGCCGGGCTCGGCAGGCTCAGCCACACCCCGTACGCCGGGCCGCCCGCCTGCAACAGGTTCTGGAAAGTGTTGTCGCGCACCGCTTGGACTTTACGGGGCGGCCGCCACGCCCCCGTTTGACGTAGCGACCCGCCCCGGCAGTGCCGCTGCCGGGGACCATCCTGCCGGACGCCGCTTTACCGGCCCTTTATCGTCGCCAGCCAGGCCTCGACCTCGGCCGCCCGGACCGGCGACCGCTCGAACAAGCCGATCGCCTGACGGCCCAGCTCGGCGGCGGCGACCGGGTCGCCTTGGTCGAACGTGATCCGGGCCAGCCGGAACACGGCGATGCCGTGATGGACCGGCCCGAGCCGGGCGTGGAGATCGTCCCCGGCGTACTGAGCGGCTGTCGTCAGATCCCCTTGGGCGTGCGCGGCCTCGGCCAGCGACATCGCGGCCTGACTCAACGCCCACGGATGCTGGGCTTGCCCGGCCGCCGCCATCGCGCGTTCGGCGGCCTGCCGGGCCTCGGCGTACGCCTCGAGGTCGACGAGTGCCCGCGACAGGTAAGACGTGGTGATGACCAAGGCGTTCAGCGACCCGATCCGTTCCTGGATCTCGGTCGCCGCCTCGTAACAGGCCACCGCGTCGGCCGGGCGCCCGAGCCGGCGGTGGGTCAGGCCCAGGCAGGCCAGCACGTTGGCCTCGCCGTCGAGGTCGTCGCCCTTGCGCATCAGCTCCAGCGCGCGCTCGTACGCCCGCAGCGCGTCCGCCTCGCCCGTCTTCGCGTCGAGATGGAGGTTCCCCCGGCACAGCAGCAGCCGGCCCACCTGCTCCGGGTGCTTCTGCTCGGGCAGCCGCGGTTCGGCCCAGTCACAGGCCGCCCGGGCGATCCGGTTCTTGCCGACGCGCCGATGCGCCACGGCCAGCTGCACGGCGGCGACGGCCGCCTGGAAGTCGTCCCCCGCCCGCCGGTACGCGATCCGCGCCCGGCGCAGGTACGCCACGGCGTCGTCGCCCTTGCCCCGGTTCTGCGCCTGCTCGCCGAGGGCGAAGAGGAGATCCCGGCGGATCGCGCCGGACAAGTCGGGTCGATCGAGCAGCAGTTCGCCGAGTTCCTCCCAATCGCCGTTGCGCGCACGCAGAGTCATGTAGTCGGCCATCGTCATGACCAGGTCACCGGCGAGGTCGGTCCAGCCGCGCCCGGCCGCGTCGCGAGCGGACGCGAGCAGGAGCGCCTCCTCCCGTTCGAACCAGGCGATCGCGTCCGCCTGATCGAACCGCCGGATCCCCGACGGGCGCGCCGGGAAACCGTGCCCCGGCAGTCCGGCGTCGGCGTCCCAGGCCAGCCGGGCCAACGCCGCGTACGCACCGGCGAGCGCCGCCGCGTCGGCCGCGTCGTCGGCCTGCTCCCGGGCGTACAGGTGGACCAGGTCGTGGAGCCGGTAACGCAGGCGCTCGTCACCGGCCCGCACGCCGAGCAGGGAGGCGTCGACGAGCCGGTCGGCCACGCGTTCGGCCTGCGGAACAGGCAGGTCGAGCAGGGCGCCGGCCAGCCACGCCGGGCTCTCCGCCAGCGGCAGCAGGCCGAGCCGGCGCAGTAACGTCGCCGCCTGGTCGTCCAGGCGTACCTGGCTCAGGGCGAAGACCGCCCGCACCTCGCGGTCGCCGAAGGCCAGCTCGTCCAGCCGGGACTGCTCGTCGGCGAGCCGCTGCGCCATTCCCGCCACCGTCGTCCCGGACCGCCGCGCGAGCCGCCCGGCCGCGATCCGCAACGCCAGCGGCAGCCGGCCGCAGAGGTCGACCAGCCGGTACGCCGCCGTCTCCTCACCGGCGACCCGGTCGGCCCCGGCGATCGTCCGCAGCAGCCGCAGACTGTCGTCAGTGGACAGCACGTCGAGGTCCACCAGCCGGGCGCCGTCGAGTCCGCCGAGCGCCCGGCGTCCGGTCACGAGCAGGGCGCTGCCGCCGCCCGCCGGGATCAGCGGGCGTACCTGTCCTTCGTCGGCCGCGTTGTCCAGCACGAGGAGCAGCCGCCGCGCGCCGACCTCGGACCGGTAGCGGGCGGTACGCACGTCCGGCTCGTCGGGAATGGCCGACCCCGGTACGCCGAGCGACCGGAGCACCACTCCCATCAGCTGTTGAGCATCCGGTGGCTGGGCGTCGGTGCCACGGAGATCCAGGAAGACGCAGCCGTCCGGGAAATGCCCGGCGAGCGACCGCGCCACGCGTACGGCGAGGGTGGTCTTGCCCATCCCGCCCAGCCCGGCGACGCAGACCACCGGCGCGTGGTCGCCCGCCGGTTCGGTGAGCACCCGGGTGACCTGCTCGATCTCGTCACCCCGGCCGGTGAAGTCGCGGATGTCGGCCGGCAGATGCCAGACTCCGGCGGACGGTGTCGAGCCGGACTGGAACCAGGCGCGTACGCCGGACAGGGCGGCCTCGATCTCGCCGCGCAACACCCGGCGTTCCAGCTCCCGCAGTTCGGCGCCGGGCTCCAGGCCCAGCTCCTCGGCGAGGATCTGGCGGGCGCGCCGGAACTCCGTCAGCGCAGTGGCTTGCTGCCCGGCGACGGCATGCCCGAGCACCGCGAGATGCCAGGCCCGCTCGCGCAGCGGATCCCGGGCGACGAGGTCGGCGGCGGCCGCCTCGACGGGCCGGTCGAGCAGGAGGTCCACGGCGAGCGCTCGCTCGGCCGCGGTAAGCCGTTCCGCCTGCAGCGCCGCGCCGACCTCGGACACCCGGTCGGCCACCACGTCCTGGCAGGGCTCGCCGCGCCACAGGGACAGGGCCTCGGCGTACGCGTCGGCGGCGGCGCGCCAGTCGCCCTGCCCAGCCGCCTGCTCGGCCTTGCCTGCCAGCCGCCGGAACTCCACCAGGTCGACCACCACGACCGAGCTGACCAGCTGGTACGCCCCCGGATGCGTGATCAGGGCGGCCTGCGGATCGACGCCGTACTCGGCCAGCGTCTGCCGGAGCCGGAAGACGGCGATCTGCAACTGGTTGGCGGCGGTACGCGGCGCGGCCGGACCCCAGACGACGTCGATCAGCTCGTCGACCGAGACGACGGAGTCGGCGCGCAGCGCCAGCGCGGCCAGCACGCCACGTGCGCGTACGCTGCGGATCGGCGTGGCCGCGTCGGCCGCCGTGATCCGCACCGGACCCAGGATCCGGACCTCAACCTGTCCCACGTCGCCGAGACTAGCCCCGTCCGCTGGTGGCGAACATCGAGTTCCCATCACCGTCTGGAATGCTGGAACAGTGCAGCAGACGATCTCCGAATGGCTGGGCGACCTGGCTTCCGGCGAGCCGACCCCGGGTGGCGGCGCGGCCGCCGCGCTGATGGCCGCGACCGGCGCCGCCCTCGTCGGCATGGTCACCGAGTTGACCATCGGCAATCCCCGGTACGCCGACCATGAAGCAGTTCTGGCGGATGCCCGTGAGCGGGCGGCTCACCTGCGACGACTCGCGACCGAGTTGGCCGACGCCGACGAGGCGGCGTTCGGCTCCGTGATCGAGGCGTACCGGCTGCCGAAGGCGACCGAGACGGAGAAGGCCGGCCGCAGCGCCGCGATCCAGCAGGCGCTCGCCGGAGCGGCCCAGGTGCCGCTGCGGCTCGCCGCCGTGGCCGCCGAGGTCGTCGAGCTCACGGAGTCCATCCTGGACGGAGCCAACGTCAACGTCCTCTCCGATGTGGCGGTAGCCGCAGACGCTGCGCGAGCAGCGCTCTCCTCGGCCGCGGTGAACGTCGCGGTCAACACGTCGGCGCTCACCGACCGCTCGGTGGCCGCCGCCCTCGACGGGGAGTTGGCCGGGCACCTGAGCGCGATCGCCCGGGCCGACCGGGTCTCCGCCGCCGTCCGCGCCCGCATCGCCGGGGCGGCGTCGTGAACCTGATCGACGGCAAGGCACACGCCGCCCGCCTGGGCGAACAGGTCACCGCGCGGGCGGCCGAACTGCGGTCGCGGGGAGTCGACCCGACGCTCGCGGTCGTCGTCCCCACCGACGACGAGGCGACCGCCTGGTATGTGCGCAGCATCGCGCGTACCGCCGAGAAGGTGGGCGTGACCTGCCGGATCGTCACCCTCGACCGCCCCACCGGGGACGACGTCGCCGGGACGCTGGCCGAACTGGGCGCCGATCCCGGCGTACACGGGCTGATCTGTCAGACTCCGCTGCCCGAAGGCGTCACCCTCGACCAGGTCGGCGAGCACATCCCGGTCGCGAAGGACGTCGACGGGGCCAACCCGGCGAGCCTCGGCCGGCTGGCGGCCGGGCTGCCCGCGTACGCGCCGGCGACGGCCCGGGCGGTGCTGGAGATCCTCCTGGCGGAGAAGGTGCCGCTGTCCGGAGTGGCCGCGACCGTGGTGGGACGGTCCACAGTGGTCGGAAAACCGGCCGCGCTTCTCCTCCTGGCGCAGAACGCGACCGTGACCGTGGCGCACTCGCGTACGCGGGATCTCGAAGCCGTCTGCCGGCAGGCCGACGTGCTGGTGGCGGCGGTCGGCCGGGCGCACCTGATCGGGGAGGCGCACATCAAGCCGGGCGCGGTGGTGATCGACGTCGGCACCAACCCGACCCCGGACGGCGGGCTCACCGGCGATGTGGATCCGGCGGTGACCACGGCCGGAGCGTTGACCCCGGTGCCGGGTGGCGTCGGCCCCGTCACCACGATGCTGCTGCTCGCCCAGACCCTGGACGCCGCCGC
>JABFYB010000214.1 GCA_013361475.1 Hamadaea sp. | reverse complement strand
TCAGCCGCCGCCCAGCGCGCGGAACGCCGACATCAGCAACAGCACCACCAGCACCGCCGCCAGCACCCACCAGAGCCAGCGGCGGTGTTTGTGCGTACCGGGCAGGGCCTCGTCGACGCCGAGCTGGGCCAGACGGTGCCGGGCGTCCAGCACGCTCTGCCGAGCCCCGGCCACGACCGGGTCGGCGCCCGGTGCGCCATGGGCTGCCCGCGCTCGGGCCAGTTCGACGGCGTACCGGCATTGCGCACGTTGCAGTGTGCGGACCGCGCGCTCGCCCTTGCCCCCGGCGACCTTCTTGGCGTGATGGCGGGCCCGCGCCCGCAGGTGGGCCTCGGCCAGAGTGCTCACCTCGCCGGTGGTGGCGATGTGCGGGTCGCCGACCGCGCCGAGTTCGGCCAGGTAGAAGCGGGCCTCGCGGGACCGGGCCAGCCAGGCCAGGCTGAGCACCAGCAGCAGCGCCGGGATGCCTTTGATCAGCAGGCCGAGCAGGATGCCGCCGACGCCGCCGCCCACGCCGTCGGCCAGCAGCGGCGAGTTCCAGAGGAAGTGCAGGAACCAGGCCCCGCCGAAGCCCACCGCCACGCCCGCGAGCCGGTTCAGCAGCGACCGCTGGGTGTGCACCAGGAAGTACGCGATCCCGCCGCCGACGAGCGCGGAGAAGATCGTGTGGCTCCACAGGCCGGACAGGAAACCCCGGAGGAAGACGGTGGAGATCACCGGGCCGATCTCGTCGCCCTGCCCGGCGACCGCAACCGCGTTGACCGCGTAGATGATGTCCTCGACGATCTGGAAGCCGAGTCCGACGAGCGCGCCGTAGACCATGCCGTCCAGCACGCTGTTGATCTGCGCGCGGGCGATCAGGACGAGGACGACGACGCCCAGCCCCTTGAGCAGCTCCTCGACGGTCGGCCCGGCGATGGCCGACCCCCAGGCGGCGGCGAACTCGGGCGAGATCAGCTTGGCCAGCAGGTCGTGCACGGCCCGATTGCCGGGGATGGCGACGATCGGAGCGACGGCGGCGCCCCAGGCGAACGCGGTCGCCAGCAACAGCCACGGCTCCCGTTCGAGGAAGTCCAGCGAGGCGATGAAGAGCCAGAACGGCACGGCGTACAGCCCGAAGAGGACGATCGCCGTCAGCGTCGCCGTCGGCCATCTCCCGTACGCCGTCTGAAAGATCCCCAGCAGGTGGATCCCGCAGACCACCAGCAGTCCGCTGAGCAGCCAGAAGGCCGGCATCTGCAGCGAGCGTACGGCGCGGGCGGTCCGCGGAGTGGGCCGGACGGATTCGGTCGACATCGGCGGCCTACCTCTGCTGGATCGACGCGATGCTCGCCTCGATCCCCGTCATGAGGTTGGCCAACTCGGATTCGGCGCCGCTGACCGTCACCTCGATCGACCGCCCGCCGCTCAGGAAGACGGCGTACCGGCCGAGACGTCCGGGTGCGGTGTACGACCCCTGTACGCCCGTCAGCCCGCCCGTCGTGGTCATCGGGTCCTCCGCGCCGGTGACCTGGTAGCCACGCGTACCGGTGATCTTCGCGCGCAACTTCGCCGCCGCGGCCGTCAGGTCGCCGCCGAAGGGCGCGACCACGATGACGTACCGGACCGGGCCGATCAGGAACAGCGCCGTGCCCCGGTCGGCACCCGGACGGGTGTTGGTGAGATCGAGTTCGGCCTGTTCCGGGGGGATCACGACGACACCCCCGCCGACGGCGTACGCCCGCCCGCCGACGGTCGAGGCACCGGCCGGCACCATCCGGTTGATCGCCGGCAGACCCCAGGCCACGAACAGGATGGCGCCCAGCACGGCGATGCTGCTGGCCAGATTGCGCAGCAGCCGGGTCCCCGCGGTCGCCATGATCCGAAGGTAGCTTGGGCGGCCCCCACGTGTCCGACTTATGCGTTCTTTCGGGCGACGCCCCAGCTCGCTTCTCCCGACGGCCTTCGCTCAGCCGGCGATACGCGGATCCACGCCGGCCGCGGCCAGCTCCAGGAGGGCGTAGGTGGACTCGGTGAGGCCGATGATGAGCACGCCCTCCGCGCCGAACTCCTTCACCTGCGCGGCCTGGTCCGGGATCTTCAGATCCTCGGCCTTGCCGCTGGCCGGGACGTCGTAGCCGACGACCTGGATGTCGATCTCGTCGACCCCCGCCTTGACCAGCTCAGCCTTGACGCCCTGCTGAAGCCCCTCGCCGTACGGGTCCTTGCGGTACAGAATGCTGATCTTGCGCACCCCGTCACGCATGATGACATCCGCCAACGCCCGGGACTGGAGTTCGTCCGACGGCGCGGCCCGGAAGAAGTAGCCGCCGTCGTCGATCGAGCTCAGCGCGGCCGAGGTCGCCGACGGCGCGAACAGGATGACCTTGCGCGCCGCCGCCTCGGGGATGAGCTTCGTCGCGACACCGGAGCTGGACGGCCCGAAGAACATCTGGGCGCCCTGGGCGATCTGCGCGTCCATCGCGGCCTTGCCTTTGTCGGCGTTGGTGCCGTCGTCGCCGTCCAGGAACTGCACCGGCTTGCCCAGTACGCCGCCCGCCGCGTTGATCTCCTCGATCGCCAGCCGGGCGCCGGCCCGCTTCGGCGGGTTGCTGCCCGAGTTCGTGCCCGTGATCGCGGTCAGCCCGCCGATGATCAGCGGAGCACCGCTCTCCTTCACCGACGTCTTCACCGGCGCGGGGCCGGGATCGGTGGAGGCGGCCGCCTCGGTGCCGGCCCCGACGTATTCGGTCAGCTGCTTGTTGATCTGGCTGTCCCCGCTGAAGTGCAGCGTCCCGTACGAGGTGGTGGAGGGCTCGCCCTTGTCCTTGAACCCGGTCTTCACGGTGATGCCGACATACCGCAGGTCGGTGCCCTTGCGGGCCAGCGACAGGCAATCCTCCGGAGTGGAGCAGTCCTTGCCGCCGATCGTCACGCCGTTGATGTAGTTCTTCACCACGGTCGCGTCGGTCGTCCGGGCCAACTGGGTCGCCAGCGCCATGATGACCATCGCGTCGTAGGACTCACCGGCGTACGAGTAGTCCTTGAGATTGGGGTCGATCGCCCGCAGGCGCGCCTTGAACTCCTCGGTGATCGGCGTGAGCGGGGTCGTGCCCTTCATGCCGTCGATGAGACCAGGCTGGGCCTTGCCCACCGGCTCGCCGATCGTGTTCTTCATGTTGCCGTCGGCGCCGTAGAACCGGATCGACTGATGACTGTTCGTAGGCGTGTCCTTCTCGCCGCAGGCGGCGACGCTCAGCGCCAGCGCGGCGCACAGAAACAGCCGGATCCCGGGCGTTGGGCGCATGAGGGGTCGCCTTCCTGAACGATCAACTCGTCCCGGAGACTAGCGCGCGACGGGTTCTGTCGGGAAGTGGTCATCAAAGTTGTCCCTGCCCGGTTGCGTTGACATCGCGTCGTACGCTCCCAACCGTGACCGCCGATCCCCACCGCGTCTTCGAAGACGCGGCACTGCTGCTCGACCAGGCCCTGGCGGGCGACCGGGCGGCGGCGGTCGAAACCGTCGGCACCGTCGTCGGCGACCAGGGTATTTCGGGCGCGCTCGGGGTGGCCTGGTGCCTCGCCGGAACGATCACCGGCGATGGCAACCCGTCCGGCCTGTGGTCCCTCGAGTTCCCCGAGATCGACGAGGCGCAGTACGACGCCCGGTGGGTCGCGCGGTTCATCAGCGCGTACCTGAACGAGGACGAGCCGACGGCCCAGGCGCTGGTCGGGGCGGCCCAAGAAGACGGCCGGCTGGAGGACTGCCTGCTCACCCTGGCCGGGTCCACCGTGGCCACGCTGCACCATCGCGAGCGCTGAAACGGCGGACGTGTCATCATTTCGGGCATGGCGCAGGTAAACCTGATGACCTCGCTGCCCGAGCACGCGCTGGAGGTCCTGCGCGACCGGGCGCGCCACGACGGCGTACCGCTCGGGGAGTGGCTCGCCCGCGCGATCTACGACAAGGCGACCCGCGACAGCAGCGCCGACCCGGCCCGCAAGGACGCCGCCCGCCGCCGTCGCTTCATCGCCGACACCGAAGCCGAGCGCCTCCGCCACTTCCACCAGGTTGAATCCGCGTGAACCGGGGCGTGGTGTGGGACTACTCGCCCGCCTCCGGACCAGCCGTACGCGTCGTCGTGCTCTCCAACGAAGTCCACAACTCGGTCTCCTGGCCGGTCTGCGCGTACCTGACGAGGCGGGCGACGCCGCTGGTGCCCACGATGGTCCCGCTCGCCGACCCCGACCCGGTCGGCGGTGCGGTCGACCTCGCCACCCTCGGCACCATCAACCCCGACCGGCTCTCCGGCCCGGTGGGCATGCTCACGGGAGCGAGCCTGGCTCGCATCGGCGAAGCGGTCCGGGCCCTCTTCGGGCTGTGAGCAGCGCAGAAACGCGAAATGACCAGGCCTTCGGCCTGGTCATGAGAGGGAGGTGGCCAGGGGCGGGGTCGAACCGCCGACCTTCCGATTTTCAGTCGGACGCTCGTACCAACTGAGCTACCTGGCCGTTCAACACGAACGCCGCGCACACTACGCGCGGCGTCAGCGCTGGCGGTCCTGACGGGACTTGAACCCGCGACCTCCGCCTTGACAGGGCGGCGAGCACTCCAACTGCTCCACAGGACCTTGCTTCGGGAGACTGTACCAGTCTCCCTTCCGTGCCCCCAACGGGATTCGAACCCGTGCTACCGCCTTGAAAGGGCGGCGTCCTGGGCCGCTAGACGATGAGGGCGGCCGAACCATCATCGCACATTGCGACTCAGGCTGCTTTAGCTCCCATCCGGCCCCGCCGGAGGCTTGCAAAGCATATGCGATGCCCTCCCGGCCCGCCAAATCGACCTCCCGCTACGCGTCGGCCCGGCGTACCGGGACGTCCGTGCAGGTCAAGCGGTACCTGCCGGGAGCGCTCGGAGAACGAACTTGGCCTTCAACGCCGGGAGGATCTGCCGGAGCGCCGCGTTCGTCTGGCTCCGATCGCCGCCGCCGTCGTGCATCAGCACGATCGCGCCCCGCGAAGTGTGGCCTAGAACACGGCTGACGATCTGGGATACGCCCGGATTCTTCCAATCCCACGGGTCGACCGCCCAGCCGAGCGCGACTTTGCCCATCTGCTTGAGGAGCTTCACCTCACCGGCCGTCCACTCGCCGCCGGGCTGGCGGAAATAGCGGATCGGTACGCCGGGGACGACCGCGTGGATCGCCGCGTCCGTACGCAGAACGTCGGCCTTGATCTGGGCATCGGTGCGGTGGCCGAGGCGCAGATCGTGCGACCAGCTGTGGTTGCACAGCGTGTGCCCCTCCGCGACCATTCGGCGTACGAGGGCGGCGTTCGCCTTCACCTGCCGCCCGATCAGGCAGAACGTCGCCTTGACCCCGGCTGCCTTCAATTGGTCGAGTACGCGTGGAGTCCACGTCGGGTGGGGGCCGTCGTCGAAGGTCAACGCGACCGAGGCGTCCCCGGTACGCGTCATGACCGAGCCCTTCGGAGGCTTCGACTCGTCGACTTTCCTCGGCGGGGCGGTGGTCGCGGAGGGGGACGGTGACGGCGACACCGAAGGGCTGGCCGACGACGAGGGGGGCGCACTCGCTGACACGTTCGTGTCCGGCTTCGGCGTACCCGACAGGCAGCTGCCGAGGGCCGCGACCCCGAGGATCGCGACGAACCCGGCGCTGGCGACGGATCGGCGCGCCCGCGATGAGAGCACGCTGGGGCTTTGCGCCCAGGCCCGCAGCCGGCGCAGCTGGCTCAGCGCCCACGGTACGAACGCCGCCCCGGCCCGCGCCAGCACATGGCCGAGCCTCTTGACCAGGCGCGATAAGCCCGCGCCGGTTCGACTGGCCAGCTCGCGGGCACGGGGCACCGGCATACTTCCTCCCCAGGACGGCTGCCGGCGTACCGGGGGTGGTGTCCCTCACGCGGTTCCCCGCAGACCACCGCGAGGGCCCGGCAGTCACAAGCGCCCAGCCTTCCATGGCCGGGGCGAGATCGCGAGTCCGACTCGCGAGATCGATCAGGGTCTTGTGGGACCGATCAGGGAGTTCCGGACACGACATGCCGGTCGATCACGACCGTTAGTTCATGATCGCGCGGAAACAACGGGGGGAGGGCGGGGGTCAGGGGAGGGCGAGGGAGGTCACGCCGGGCAGCCAAGGCGAGTACTGGGAGGGGTTCGCGGCCATCGCCGTACGCAGGTCGCCGGGGTCGACCCACCGGACGGCGGCGACTTCGGCCGGGTCGGGTCGCAGGGCGAGCCGGTCGGCGTCGACGATGCCGAGCAGCACGTGGTCGTATTCGTGCTCGACGAGCCCGGTGTCGGGGTCGCCGGCCCGGTAGAGGTGGACGCCCACCTCGGTCAGGGCGAGGTCGTCGACGACGCCGAGTTCTTCGGCGAGCCGGGTCAGGGCGGCGTCGACCACCGTGGTGCCGGGCGACGGGTGCCCGCAGCAGGCGTTGGCCCAGCGCAGCGGGAACCGGGTCTTCACCGCGGCCCGCTGTTGCAACAGGAGACGGCCGGAGGCGTCCAGGAGGTGCACGGAGAACGCCCGGTGCAGGCGGCCGGGGGCGGTGTGGGCGTCGGCGACGGTCGTCTCGCCGATCGGCTCGCCGGCCTCGGAGACGAGTTCCACCAGCAGCGACTCACGAACGGAAAGGGTCATGCGAGGTCTCCTGTGATCCGGCGGGCGGCGAGCTTGCCCGAGATGAGCACCATCGGTACGCCCACACCCGGCTGGGTGCCGCTGCCCGTGAAGACCACGTTGGACAGCCCGGGATGCAGGTTGCCGGGCCGGAACGGTCCGGTCTGCGCGAACGTGTGGGCGTACGAGAAGGGACTGCCGGCGACGTGCCCGTCGCGCGCCCAGTCGGCCGGGGTGACGACGTGCGAGACCTCCAGGTCCAGGCCGAGGTCGTAGTAGCCGCGCTCCTCGAGGGTCGCCATCAGCTCACCGGCGTACCGGCGGCTCATCGCGGTCGTCCAGGTCACGGGGGCCACGGTGAGGTTCGGCACCGGCGCCAGCACGTAGTAGGTCTGCCGGCCTGGTGGCGCGGCGGTGTCGTCGGTCTTCGTGGGGTTCGTGACCAGCAACGAGGGGTCGGTCATCAGTTCACCGCGGTCGATGACCTCCGCGAAGGTACGCTCCCAGGCCCGCCCGAAGTGCAGGTTGTGGTGGGCGATCCCGGCGTACTGGGCGCGTGCGCCGAGGTGCAGGACGACGCAGCTGGGGCTGGGGCGCAGGCGCTCCAGCCGGGCTGGCGCGGGCGTCGGGAGCAGCGAGAACGCGGCGGCCAGATCCGGGTTCAACACCACGGCGTCGGCCGGTATGCGTTCCCCGTCGACGGTGTGCACCGCGACCGCCCGGTCGCCGCGCGTCTCCACTCCGGACACCGTGGTGTCGTAGCGGAAGGTCACCCCGTGCTTGACCGCGACGTCGGCCAGCGCCTGCGGCACGGCGTGCATACCGCCGCGCGGGTGATACACCCCGGCCACCGTGTCGAGGTAGGAGATCACCGCGTACAGGGCGAGAGCGTGGTCGGGGGCCAGCCCAGCGTAGAGCGCCTGGAAGGAGAAGATCCGCCGGGTCCGGGGATCGCTGAAGAACTGGGAGATCTTCGGGCCGAGCCGACGGAACCCACCGGTCAGGGCTAGCTTGATCAGGTTGGCCGTGAGCAGGTCGCGCGGCCCGTCCAGGTTCCGGTCGATGAAGTCGCGCCGTTCGAGCCGCCACAGCCGCTCGGCCCAGGCCACGAACCGGCGGTAGCCGGCAGCCTCCCGGGCGCCGCACAGCTCGGCGACGGCCTGCTCCATGCGATCCTGGTCCGCGGTGACGTCCAGGGTGCTGCCGTCCGGATAGTGCGCCCGGTACGCCGGGTCCAGCCGGATCAGGTCGAGCCAGTCGTCCAGGTTCTCCCCGACCGCCGCCATCGGCTCGGCGAGCAGGTCAGGCGCGGTCAGCACGGTCGGCCCGAGGTCGAACCGGTAGCCGTCCAGCTCCAACCGGCCCGCCCGGCCGCCGGGGATCCCGGCTCGTTCGATCACCGTGACGTCGCGGCCGGCCCCGGCCAGATGCAGCGCGCAGGCGAGCCCACCGAGGCCCGCCCCGACGACTATGACCCGATTTGTCTGACCGGAGATGGTTCGCACGTTTCGAATCGTCGCACGCGGCTCCCGGCGAACCCGCACCGGCAGGCCCCGTACCCTTGCGTACTGGTGATTATCCGACAGAGCTGGGAGACGGGTGAACGAGCAGGTCGCGGCGGCGTACCAGCGATGCCGGGAACTGCATCGCCGCCATGGTCGCAGCTATTACCTGGCGACTCGCCTGCTGCCCGCCGCGTCCAGGCGTCACGTGCACGCGCTCTACGGCTTCACGCGTACCGCTGACGACATGGTCGACACGCCTGGCCGGAAGGAACCCGCGCAGGCCCTGGCCCACCTGGGCGATCGCCTCCACGCGGGGCTCGCGGACCCGGCGGCGGTGGCGGACGACCCGATCCTGCCGGCCGTCGTGCGGACCGTGCGTGAGCTGGATCTCGACGTCGCGGACCTGGACCGGTTCCTCGGCAGCATGGCGATGGATCTCACGATCGCCCGCTATGAGACCTACGACGACCTGCTCGTCTACATGGATGGATCGGCCGCGGTGATCGGCACCATGCTGCTGCCGATCTTGGCGCCCGCCGATCGCATCGCCGCCCGGGAGCCCGCGCGCCAGCTCGGCCTCGCCTTCCAGCTCACCAACTTCATCCGCGACATCGCGGAGGACCTGGGTCGTGGCCGCGTCTACCTCCCGCAGGCGGACCTGCGGAAGTTCGGCGTCCGCGGTGAAGACCTCCAGGCGGCCACCGCGGGCCGCTCGCTGCGTGCGGCCGGGCCCGCCGCGACGTCCATCAGCTCGCTCATCGGGTACGCCATGAGCCGCGCCCGGGTCCACTACGCGGCCGCGCAGCCGGGCATCGACCTGCTGCCCCCGGCATCGGCCCGGTGTGTGCGGGTGGCGCACCGGGTCTACGGCGCGATCCTGGACGAGGTGGAAGCGCGGGGGCGGGACGTGTTCGCCGAGCGCGTCGTCGTGCCCCCGGCCCGCCGCATCCGGCTGGCGCTCAGCGCCCTACGCCGGTGACTTCACGCCCCTGACCTCACTGCTCCGACGAGCGCCACGAAGTCGGTGATCGACTGCCGCATCCGCTTGGTCTGCTTCGGATCGGCCAGGCGGCCGTCCGGGGTGAACGCGACGTCGGCCTGCGAGACCGAGATCATCTCGGGAAACATCCGCGCGCCGAGATGCTCCAGCGGTACGCGCAACGCCCACAAGCCGCGGTTGCCGCCCGTCAGCCGGGGCGAAGCACTCATGAGCAGCCCGTGATGCCCCCAGAACGGCTG
>JABFYB010000764.1 GCA_013361475.1 Hamadaea sp. | reverse complement strand
CGGGCGATGTCGGTCCAGCCGTCCATCACCAGGTCCTCGTCGGCGAGGCCGCCGGTCTGGTTCCCGGTGAAGTTCTCCAGCCAGCGCTGCTGCCAGCCGGGGGTCGCGATCTGGGCGAACCATGCCGGATCGGTCGGGCGGTTGTCGCGTACGTCGACCGAAGAGGGGGTGCGCTGGAAGACGTACAGCTCTCCGCAGGCGCGGGCGAGGTGCGGCACGCACTGGACGGCCGTCGCGCCGGTGCCGATGACGGCGACGCGCTTGCCGGCCAGCCGGTCCATCGGCGCGCCCGTGGGGTCGCCGCCGGTGTAGTCGTAGTCCCATCGGCTGGTGTGGAACGAATGCCCGGCGAAGTCGTCGATGCCCGGGATGCCGGGCAGTTTGGGCACGTGCAGCGGCCCGATGCCCATGACCACGAACTGCGCGGTGAACGCGTCGCCCCTGTCGGTGCGGATGGTCCAGCGTCCGTTGTCCCAGGTCAGGTCCTGGACCTCGGTGTGGAAGAGGGCGTTGTCGTACAGGCCGAAGTGTTTGCCGATGCGGCGGCAGTGTTCGAGGATCTCGGGGGCGTGCGCGTACTTCTCCGTCGGCATGTGGCCGGTCTCCTCAAGGAGCGGCATGTACACGAACGACGCGGTGTCGCACTGGGCGCCCGGGTAGCGGTTCCAGTACCAGGTGCCGCCGAAGTCGCCGCCCTTCTCGACGATCCGCACGTCGTCGACGCCCGCCTCCTTGAGCCGGGCGCCGGTGACGAGCCCCGCGAACCCGCCGCCGATGAGGGCGACCGTCACGTGGTCGATCTTGGGGTCGCGCTCGATCCTCGGCGTGTACGGGTCTTCGAGGTAGTGGGCGAAGCGGCCGGTCAGGCGGACGTACTGGTCGTTGCCGTCGGGACGGAGCCGCTTGTCGCGCTCTTCGAGGTATTTACGACGGAGGGCTGCCTTGTCCATACGTCCTCCGGAGGCGAGGTTCCGAATTCCAGAATGTCATTCGCGAATCTCGTTCGACAAGGGGACGCGGGCGCGCAACCAGCCGAAGATCGACGGGCCGCCGGCGAAACACCACAGCGCGATCACCGGATCGCAGATCGCGCACCCGAACGACGAGGTCTCGGCGAACGGCAGGAGCGGGCTGCCCTGGAGGTGGTGCAGCACGTCCCAGGCGGTGTGCAGCAGCCAGCCGACGCCGATGAACGTCCAGCTGTCGAGCCCCCGGTAGGCGACGTAGGTCATCACGACCGGCAGCAGGAACTCCCAGTAGCCGAGCCCGCCGCCGCTGAGGTAGGCGGCGCCCGCCCCCGCGACCAGCACGGCGTTCAGGCGCCGCCGGTGCGGCTCGGGGATCAGGGAGAGGACGGAGACGGCGATCAGACCGATCACGATCGGCATGAGGACGGACATGGGCGACTTCCTGTCGGATGCGGGGACGCCGCCAGGTTAGGACGCCCTCCCGCACCCGCCCAGTGGCAGGATCGACAACCTCCAACGGATTCTCGCCACGCTAGCCGAGGGCGGTGAGAGCGCGTTCCCAGACGTAGGTGTCGTTGGCGTCGGTCGCGCTCGGCTCGTGCGGCTCGAACTCGCCCGGCCCGAACAGCACCCGCACCCCCTCCGACCGCAGCCCCTCGACGCTGCGCAGGAACGGCGCGCGGGCGGCGAGCGCGCTGTTGACGAACGGCAGCACGACCACGGGGATGCCCAGCCCGGGAGCCTCGGCGAGCAGCCCCAGCGCGTAGGTGTCGGCGATCCCCGCCGCGAACTTGTTGATCGTGTTGTACGTCGCCGGCGCGACCACGATCGCGTCGGCGCGCGGCGGCCTGGGCTCGTGCGGCTTGCGGTAGCGGCTGCGCACCGGGCGGCCGGTACGGCGTTCCAGGTCGGGCACGTCCACGAAGTCGAGCGCCGAGGGGGTGGCGACGATCTGGACCGTCCACCCTTCGTCCTGGGCCAGGCCGTCGAGCCGGCCCACGTCGGCGGCCGGACCCGCCGCGCAGACGATGACGTAGAGGATCTTCTCCTTCATCCGGCCCTCCCCGCGGCTTCGGGGGCGAGGCGGCGGGACAGCATCTCCAGCGCGGCGACGACCTCGCGTACGGCGTCGGGGCCGGGCTCGCGGAGTGCGGCGGCGACGGCGTCGTCGATGGTGGTGGCGCGGACGTCGGCGACGCGGGCGGAGGGCCGCGCGGCCGGGCGGATGAGCCGGCGCCGCC
>JABFYB010000300.1 GCA_013361475.1 Hamadaea sp. | reverse complement strand
TGGTGGTGGAGTTGGTCGTGACGGTCGCGATGACCACCTTCTCGCCGGCGGTCAGGCCCGACTTGATCTCCGTATAGGTGTCGCCCTCGACGCCGATGGTGACGGTGCGGATCTCCTGGGCGCCGCTGTCGGTGACGACGGTGACGGTCTTGAGGTTTCCGGCCGACTTCACCGCCGCGGCCGGCACGTAGAGGACGTTCTCCACCTTGCTCACCACGACGCTGATCGACACCGACTGACCGAGCTTGGCCCCGGTCGGCACCGTGTTCAGGCTGATCACGATCGGGTAGGAGGTGACGCCGCCGCTCGTCGTGGAGGTCGGCGAGATCGTGGTGACCAGACCCTCGGCCGACGTGTTGGCCAGCGCGTTCCAGGTGACCTGCGCGGACTGCTTCAGCTTGAGCCGGGTGGCGTCCGACTCCGGCACACTGGCCGACACCTGCAGCTTGTCCATGTCGGAGATCACGATGAACGCGTTGGACCCGCTGCTCGAGGAGGCCGAGTTGCCGGTGCCGCCCGAACTGCTCGACGACCCGGAGGAGGAGCCGCCGACGGTCCCGTTCATCGCGGTGACCGTCCCGGCCATGCCCGCCTTCAGCGTGGTGCCGTCCTGCGCCCGCTTGGCGCTGTCGTACGCGTTCTGCGCGCTGGTCACCGACCGCTGAGCCTGCTCGACCTGATCCGAGTCGTCGTCGAACTCGTCCTTGGCGTCGGCCAGCGCCTCCTTGGCGTCGGTGAGGTTCGCCTTCGCCGTGGCGAGCGTGGCGGCCGTCTCGGTGCTGTCGACGGTCGCCAGTACCTGGCCCTTGGTCACCTTGTCGCCGACGGCGACCTTGATCGAGGTGACCGTCCCGGAGGTCACGAAGTTGTGGTTCATGGTGGTCGCGCTCGCCACCGTGCCGCTAGCCGTGACCGACGCGGTGACCGTGCCCTGCGCGACGGTGCCGGTACGCGCGGTCGACGTGCCCGTCGATCCCCCACCGTCCCCGTTGAGCAGCGTGTACGCCCACGCGCCACCACCGACCAGCAACGCGCTGAGCACGCTGTTGATCAGGAAAGTACGCCGTCGCCAGAATCGCATGGCGGCATGCTCGCGGGTCGCGCTCGATGGGGACTAGGCCGAATCTCGGAGCCAGCTCGGAATCCTAGGCGGGCAGGTCCTTGAGCGGCAGCAGCACCCGGAAGGTCGCCCCCTTCCCGGGGCTCGTGTGCAGCTCGACCCGGCCGCCGTGGGCCGCCACGATGGCGGCGACGATCGACAGTCCCAGACCGGACCCGCCCTGCGCCCGCGATCGGCCCGGATCGGCTCGGTAGAGACGTTCGAAGATGCGCTCGGCGTGCTGCGCCGGTACGCCCGGCCCACTGTCGTGGACTTCGAGCACGGCTACTCGCGTACCGGGCGGGAGGGCGACGCCCACCGTGGCGACCGGCGGCGAAACAGACGCGGCCAGCTGCTCCTCGGCCACGCGGACCTCGACCTTGGCGTACTCCGGCGTATGCCGGACGGCGTTGCTGATCAGATTGGTGGCGACCTGACGCAGCCGGTGATCGTCGCCGATCACGGTCACCGGATCGAACGACGTCAACGCCACGAACCGGGTGGGATTGCGTACGTGGGCGTCGCTGATCGTGTCGGCCGCCACGGCCAGCAGATCGACCGGCTGCGCCCGCAGCGGCCGCTCCTCGTCCAGCGCGGCGAGCAGCAGCAGATCCTCGACGAGCAGCCCCATCCGGGCCGCCTCATGCTCGATGCGAGACATCATCTCGCTCATCTCCGGACCGCCCTGCGACCCCGACCGCCGATACAACTCCGCGAACCCGCGGATCGAGGTCAACGGCGTACGCAGCTCGTGCGAGGCGTCCGCGAGGAACTGCCGCAGCTTCTGCTCCGACGCCGCCCGCGCGGCCAGCGCCGACTGGATGCGTTCCAGCATCGTGTTGAGCGCCAGCCCGAGCCGGCCGGCCTCGGTGTGCGGATCGGCGTCCGGTACGCGCCCGGCGACGAGCGAATCGGCGGCCGTGCCCGACGGCGGATCGGCGCTCGCGATGGAGGTCGCGAGGTTCTCCATGCGCGTCAACGGCCGCAGCCCGATCTTCACCACGTACGCCGATCCGATCGCCAGAATGAGCAGGATCGCCCCGCTGACTCCGAATCCGAGCATCAGCATCCGGTTGGCAGTCGCGTCGATCTTGTTCAGCGACTCGGCGGAGAGCACATAGGTCGTCTTCTCCATACCGGTGGTGCGGTCGAGCGTTGTGCCGCTCTTGACCACGACGCGGTACTTGCCGTCCGTCCCGTCGACGGTGAACGCCTTGCCGTTGGCGTGCGCCTTGATCTCGGTGAAATTCCCCAGCAAGGGCAGCTCAGTGGTGTCGACGGCACCGAAGCCGCGGCTGTCCCGGGTGCCGTCCTCGTCGTACCGGGCCACGACCCGACCCTCTTCGAGCGGGGGCGGCACCGGATAGGTCCCGGCGTTGGAGTTCGAGTTCGGCTGCCAGTTCTGGGAGTTGCCATAGCCCTGGGGACCCCGGTCGGCGCCGCCGAACTTGCTGAGTTGCTCGTCGAGCTTCTCGGTCAGGTAGCTCTTGATCAGCGAGCCGGCCGCGACGTTGACCACCAGCAGGGCTACCCCGGCCATGAGCACGATCGCCACGACCATGCGGGACCGCAGCGTCCACTGTCGCCACCGGCGAGGCCGGAGGCGCCGAAGGTGTGTGCCGAGTCCCTGGAGCTTCATCTGGTCAGGCTGCTTCCGCTCGGGGCAGGCGCAGGGCGTACCCGACGCCACGGACGGTGTGGATCAACGGCGGGTCGATCTTGTCGATCTTCTTCCGCAGGTAGTACACGTAGGACTCGACGATCCGGCCGTCGCCGCCGAAGTCGTAGCTCCAGACCCGGTCGAGGATCTGCGCCTTGGAGACCACCCGGCCCGCGTTCACCATCAGGTACCGCAGGAGGTTGAACTCCGTCGGGCTCAGCTCGACGAGCTTGCCCGCCCGGCGTACCTCATGGGCCTCCTCGTCCAGCTCGAGGTCGGCGTAGCGCAGGACGCCGTCGTCGTCGGAGGGCGAGCTGACCTGGCTGCGCCGGAGGATGGCGCGGATGCGCAGGACGACCTCCTCCAGGCTGAACGGCTTGGTCACGTAGTCGTCCGCGCCGACCGTCAGGCCCGAGATCCGGTCCTCCACGGACTGGCGCGCGGTGAGGAACAGCACGGGGGTGCCGCGGCCGTCGCCGCGCAGCTTGGACGCGATCTGGAAGCCGTCCATGTCCGGCAGCATGACGTCGAGGACGACGAGTTCCGGCTGGAACTCCTCGGCGATGATCAACGCGTCGCGGCCGTTCTCGGCGACCCGGACGTCGAAGCCCGTGAGCCGCAGCGTCGCCTGCAGCAAAGCGCAGATGTTCGGCTCGTCGTCGACGACGAGGACGCGGGTGGACCGTGCGGCGGCCTCTGTGTGTGTCACGTTCTTTCTCCTCACCAGCACCTCGCCTGGATCTCAAGGTTGTAGTCGCCTGAGCTTGGAGAATCCTCGGAATGCGCTGCGAGATTCACAGCCTTCGCCAAGCTGGGCAAGGCACGCTTCTGCGGTGCAAAGCCGAAAACCCCTCTTCTTCGCCGTAGGCACCGCTTCCCTCGCCGCCGTGGTGGCGCTCGGCGTAGGCGTCGCCACCGCCGACAAGCCGTCCTCGGCGGCCGATGTGAGCAGCAGCACCCCCCGCTCGACGTCGGCTACGTCACCCTCTTCAGCGCCGGGAACGCCGTCCACGTCACCGTCGGCGGCTACTGCGCCGGCCACGGCCGAAGATGCGGCGGTGGACACTGCTGCGGTCGTGACGGCGCTTCAGGCGTACATCGACGCGCGTGGTGGTGACGCGGCGATCGCCGTCTACGACCGGACGACCGGAACCTCGGTGAGCGTCAACGGCTCGGCCGAGTTCCCGACCGCGAGCATCGTGAAGGTCGACGTCATCGCCGCCCTCATGCTTCAGCGACAGGCCGACGGCGAGAGTCTGAGCAGCCAGGAGAAGGCCTGGGCCGAGGCGGCGATCACGGCCAGCGACAACGACGCGGCGACCGCGCTGTTCCGGGCGATCGGCGGCCGAACCGGACTGACCGCGGCGAACAGGACGTTGGGGCTGACGGAGACCACGGTCAGCAGCTCCTGGGGAATGACCACGACCACCGTGGACGACCAGGTCCGGCTGCTGACCACCGTCAGCGACACTGCCGGGCCGCTGTCGTCGGCCAATCGCACGCTGCTTCAAGGGTGGATGGCCGGCGTCATCGACGAGCAGCGCTTCGGAGTGACCGCGGCCGCCACGGCCGACGCGAGCGCCGTCTACGTCAAGGTGGGCTGGCTCGATCTGGACGACGAGGGCGGCCTGTACGCCACCAACTCCATCGGACGAGTCGTCGAGGACGACCACGATTGGGTGATCGCCGTCCTCAGTGATCACAACCAGAGCCTCGGCAGCGGCAAGACCCTGATCAACGGAATCGTCACGAAGGCGATGGGTCTGTTGCGGTCGTCGGCCGGCTGACGGTGAGCCGGGCCGAGCCGGAAAATGGCCTGCCCCGGCAGGCGCAGCACGGGGGAACCGGGCCTGTCGGGGCAGGAGCCTAGTGTGTAGCGAAGGACTGCTGTCGCGCAAGTGTCAGTTTGACGGACTTGCGGCCGGCTTGAGGACGGCGCAGGCCTTCTCGGCTTCGACCACCTTGGCGTCGGCCGTGTCGGGCGTCTGACCGTCCTGAATGGTCACTCCGTGCTCGGACAGGCAGTTGCGGTAGGCCGCGTCGCGACCCTGACCGCCACCCGGGCCACCTTGACCGTTGCCGAAACCGCCCTGGCCGGTCGGCCGCAGTGACGAGCACTTCTCCTGAGCCTCGGCCCACTTCGTCGCGTCGACCCCCTGCGGGACGAACCCGCCGTTGCCGCCACCGGGGAAGCCCTGGCCGCCACCGGGGAAGGCCGTGCCCGACGGGCGTACGGTCGGCCGGTTGGAGGGATTGCCGGACGGGAACGCCCGGTTGGTCGGGCGGGCGCCGTTGCTGGGCAGCGTGACCCCGTTGTCCGACAAGCACTTCTGGTACGCCGACATCGCGTCCGTACCGGAGCCGCCGGAGCCGGAGTCGTCGCCGGAGCCGCCGCACGCCGCGAGGGCGAACGCCGCGACCACCAGCGCCACTGATCCACCCAGCGTGCGCTTGATGTGTGCCTTCATGACCACCTCCGCCCGGCAGCATCGAGAGGCGACCTACGGGGACGCTCGGTACAACCTCAAACACGCCTCGGAATCGTCGGCGGAGATCGTCGCGCACCTTTGAGGTTGCTCCGAGGCGTCCCCAAGCACCCCCCGAGTACGCCTGGCGAGACTGCGGCACCATGCGAGGACATCGGATGCGTTGGATCGTGGCGGGCGTGGCAGCCGTGGCCGCGCTCGGCGTGACGGGGACGATCATGCTCACCGGCGGCAGTACGCCGACGCCGACCGCCGGGGACCAGACGGTCGAACGGGCCACCAGCGGCGAGGTGACCGCCAAGGGGACCGTGCAGCCGATCACCACGCAGAATCTGAGCTTCTCGATCAGCGGTACGGTCAGCTCGGTCTCCGTCAAGGCCGGCGACACTGTCACGAAGGGTCAGGAGCTGGCCCGGATCGACCAGTCCGACGCCAAGGAGGCCGTCGCGTCGGCCGAGGACGACCTGGCCGACGCCAAGGCCGCGTTGTCCGCCGTCCAAGCCTCGGCCAGCGCCAGCCCGTCGGCGTGCGCCACCACCGCGGCCGCTCGGCCCAGCACCTCCGGCGGGAGCGGCGCCAGCGGCTCGTCCACGTCGTCCACCGGGACCGGTGGCACCGGCGGCGGTTCGGCCACCACCTGCGGCTCCGCCAAGACCGGGCAGAGCCAGAACTACATCGCGTCGATCCTGTCGGCGAAGCAGTCGGTGAACACGAAGACCGCCGCGCTGGCCAAGGCGGAACGCGAGCTGTCCGGCACGGTCATCACCGCACCGGTGGCCGGAAAGGTGCTCACCGTCTCCATCAAGGTCGGCGACACCGCGAAGAGCAACGTCATCTCCATCGGCGTGGTCTCCACCATGGTGGTGAAGGCGTCGTTCAGCGAGGCCGACGTCGTCTCGTTGACGATGGGTCAGTCGGCGACGGTCACGTTGCCGGGGCACGACGGGGAGTTCACCGCGAAGATCACCGAGATCGCGCAGACCGGGGTGACGTCGAGCAACCTGGTCACCTACTCCGTGGTGCTGACGTTCGACACGGTGCCGGACGGCATCCTCATCGGACAGAGCGCCAACGTGACGGTCAGCGCGTCGTAGCCGACGGCTTCCAGATCTCGCCGTCGAGCTGCCGCTCGGCGCCCAGCCAGATCGCGTTCATCAGCCGGGTGGCGGTGCGTTCGGGCTCCTCGTGCGGAGTCTCCACGAGCCGGTCCGCCAACGCCTCGCCCGCGCCCACCAGGGCCAGCGCCATCGTCTGCAGCTCATCCGCCGGCACATCGCGGCCTCGGGCACGCAACGCGCCGGCCAGCTTCTCCGCGATCACGCCGACCATGCCGCGGCGCATCCGGGCCAGCTCCCCGGCGAACGGCTCGCGCGTACGGGCCTGGCGGAACAGCACGGCCCAGCCGTCCCGGTTCGACCCGACGTAACTGAAGAAGCCCCGCAGACCCCGCCAGAGCTGCTCGTCCGGGGACAGCTCCGGGTCGACGACTCCGGCGACGGCCTCCAGCAGCCGACCGGCCTCCCGGCGCAGGCACGCCACGAACAACTCGTCCTTCGTGCCCAGGTACGCGTACACCATGGGCTTCGACACGCCGGCGCGCTCGGCGACCTCGTCCATCGTCGCGGCGTGGAATCCACGTTCGGCGAAGACCCGGACGGCGGCCTCGAGCATCTGTTGTTCCCGCACGCTGCGCGGCAGTCGTTTACCCACGCTTGCCACCCTACCTACTCGCGCGTAAGGTTACGCACGAGTAAGTTATCAAGCTCAGCGTGACGGAGGACATGATGCCCGACTTCGACCTCTCTGATTTCTCCTCGCTCGACCCGAGCGCGTTCGCCCAGCTCGTCAAGTCGGCGCCGGACGCGCAGATCGCCGAGGTCATGAGCGGCGAGCTGCGGCCGAAGGTGCTCGACGAGATCTTCCGCCGCATGCCGGCACTGTTCCGCCCGGAGCGGGCCGGCAACACCGAGGCCGTGATCCACTGGAGCATCACCGGCGCCCCGGACGGCGGCGCCGACACGTACGAGCTGGTCATCTCCAAGGGCGCGTGCACCCTGTCCGAGACCCCGCAGCACGACCCGAAGCTCGCCCTGACCGTCGGCCCGGTCGACTTCCTCAAGGTCGTCTCCGGCAACGGCAACCCGGTCATGATGTTCATGACGGGCAAGCTGAAGGCCAAGGGCGACCTGGCGCTGGCCTCCAACATCGCCAACCTGTTCAGCATCCCGAAGGCCTGATCGTGGAGTTCTCGCTCGACCTCAACTCCGAACAGCGCGAGCTGCGCGACTGGGTGCACGGCTTCGCCGCCGAGGCTGTGCGCCCCGCGGCCGCCGAATGGGACGAACGCGAGGAGACGCCCTGGCCGGTCCTCCAGGAGGCGGCGAAGATCGGGCTCTACGGCTTCGAATTCCTCGCCAACGCCTGGGCCGACCCCAGCGGGCTGTCGATGTGCCTGGCCAACGAGGAACTGTTCTGGGGCGACGCGGGCATCGCGATGTCCATCATGGGCACCTCACTGGCGGTCGCGGCGATCTTCGGCAACGGAGACCCCGAGCAGTTGGCCGAGTGGGTCCCGCAGTGCTTCGGCACCGAGTCCGAACCGGCGGTCGCGGCGTTCTGCTCGACCGAGCCGGAAGCCGGCTCCGACGTCGCCGCCATGCGTACGCGGGCGGTCTATGACGAGGCCACCGACGAGTGGGTGCTCAACGGGCAGAAGGCGTTCGCCACCAACGGCGGGATCGCCGCGGTGCACGTCGTCACCGCGTCCGTCGACCCCTCGCTCGGCAGCCGGGGCCAGGCCGCCTTCGTGGTCCCGCCCGGCACGCCCGGTCTGCACTCCACCCGGAAGCTGAAGAAGCTGGGGCTGCGCGCCTCGCATACGGCCGACGTGTTCCTCGACGACGTCCGGCTCCCCTCGTCGTGCCTGCTCGGCGGGCGCGAGCGGCTGGAGGAGCGGCTGGCCAAGGCGCGCTCCGGCGAGCGCTCGGGCGGCCAGGCCTCCATGCGTACCTTCGAGCTGTCCCGGCCGACCGTCGGCGCGCAGGCGCTCGGCATCGCGCGTGCGGCCTACGAGTACGCCCTCGACTACGCCAAGCAGCGGGTCCAGTTCGGCCGGCCGATCATCGAGAATCAGGGCATCGCGTTCGCCCTGGCCGACATGAAGATGGAGATCGACGCCGCGCGGCTCCTGGTCTGGCGGGCGGCCTGGATGGGCCGCAACAACCGCCCGTTCTCCGCGGGCGAGGGCTCGATGTCCAAGCTCAAGGCGGGCGAGGTGGCCGTCGACGTGACGTCGCGGGCGGTCCAGATCCTCGGCGGGGCCGGGTTCACCCGGGAGCACCCGGTCGAGCGCTGGTACCGCGACGCCAAGATCTACACGATCTTCGAGGGGACCAGCGAGATCCAGCGCCTCGTCATCGCCCGTGCCATCTCCGGCATGCCCTTACGCTGATCCGTTTCGGGTCCGGCGTGTAGAGCCGGGTTTGTGGAGCACTTATCCACAAGCCCGGCTTTCTTGCATGGCCGGGCGGATCGCGCACTGGCACACGATGCGATGGGTCGCCCCTTGTGATCTACGCCGCCATGCGTCATGTTGTTACCCATCGGTAATGAAACGTTCTCGTGGTGGCGCCGATGTGATCAAGGGGTTCGGGGCGGCGAACCGGACCTTGGGTTCATGATCAACGCGAAGGTGGAGGCTGCGGATGCTCTGGGTGCTGGCAAAGCGGGGACTGCTCAACCCGGGTCCGCCCGGCAAGATCGTCTCCCAGCTCGCGACGCTCAGGCGCTGGGGCTTCTCGGTGGCCGGCGAACTGCGGGCCGCGGCGGAACGGTCACCCGATCACGTCGCGGTCATCGATCCCGAGGGCAGCCACACGTACGCCGAGCTGTGGGACCGGTCCGAGCGGCTGGCGCTGGCCTTGCGCGTACGCCACGGGATCGGCGTCGGCGGCCGGATCGGGGTGCTGGCCCGCAATCACTCGGGCATGATCGCCGCGATGGTGGCCGGCTGTGCCCTCGGCGCCGAAGTTGTGCTGCTGAACCCGGCTTTGTCGGCCGCCGCGATCGACGCCGTCGCCCACGACCAGCGCATCGAGCTGGTGATCGCCGACAACGACCTGATGGAGCTGATCCCCGGCGTACCGGC
>JABFYB010000607.1 GCA_013361475.1 Hamadaea sp. | reverse complement strand
CGGCCGACCTGCGAAAAGTTCGCCTGATCTTGGTGTTGGCGTCAACCTCCGTTGCAACCCGGGGGCCAGATTGCCGAGACATGGGACTTGGACACCACCACCACCACGATCACTCGCACGACTTCGCGGTCACCGGCTCGGACCTGCCGGCCGCGCTCGACCTGAGCATCCCGGACACCGAGCTGTCGCCGTCGGACAGCTCCCGGCGTACGTTCCTGCGCGGGGCGGGCCTGCTCGGCGCGGGCGCCGCCGTCGGCGGCCTTATCGGCACCCCGGCGTTCGCCGGAGCCGGTGACAAGACCGAGACGTCGGCGGAGGCGTACAACCAGCACGAAGGCGCGGCGGGTGACCTCGTCTGGCTCGCCGGCGACCACCACATCCACACCCAGCACAGCTCGGACGGGCAGTACCGGGTCATCGACCACGTCAAGCACGCCCACGCGTACGGGCTGGGCTGGATGGTCATCACCGACCACGGCAGCGTCGCCCACGCCAAGATCGGCGTCGACAAGGTGAACCCCGACATCCGCGCCGCCCGCTCCGAGATCGACGACATCCTCGTCTTCCAAGGTCTGGAGTGGAACATCCCGGCCGCCGAGCACGGCACGGTCTTCGTGCACCCCGGCCAGAACGAGGTCGCCGTCCTCAAGGAGTTCGAGAACGCCTTCGACGGCGTGGTCACCAACACCACCGGGTCGACTGCGGCCAACGAAGCCGTCGCCATCGCGGGCCTGAACTTCCTGAACGACGCGGTCGCGAAGAAGCGCGTACAGGACGCGATGTTCTTCGCCAACCACCCGGCCCGCAAGGGGATCGACTCGCCGCACGAGATCCGGGGCTGGCGCGACGCGGCCCCGCACATCGCGTTGGGCTTCGAAGGCGCGCCGGGCCACCAGGCCGCCGGCATCCCGTCGCCGCTCGGCCCGGGCTCGGGCCGGGGCTACTACGACAACTCGCCGTCGTCGGCGTCGTTCCCGGGCTACCCGTTGGAGAGCTACCGGACCTGGGGCGGCTTCGACTGGATGACCTCGACGGTCGGCGGTCTGTGGGACAGCCTCCTCGCCGAGGGCAAGCCGTGGTGGATCACCGCGAACTCCGACTCGCACTCGGTCTACGGCGACACCTCGGTCAACGGCGGCGGCGACTTCACCGCCAACGGCCGCTACAACGACGCCGTTTACGGCAGCCCCGCGATCCTCACCAACGGCGACTTCTGGCCCGGCTACTACAGCCGCACGCACGTCGGCGCGGCCCGCCGCTCGTACGCCGCGGTCATGGCGGGTCTGCGCGCCGGTCGGGTGTGGGTCGACCACGGCGGCCTGATCGACGGCATCGACGTCCGCGTCGGCACCGCGACCCTCGGCGGCACGTACGCCGTGCGTACCGGCCGGGACGTCCAGGTGAAGATCAAGATCAAGCCGGCGAGCAGCTCGAACTGGGCGCAGTTCGTGCCCAGGCTGGCTCGCGTCGACCTCATCGCGGGCGAGGTCACCGGCCCGGCGGCCGACAAGGACGTCTTCACCACCCCGAAGACCAAGGTGGTCAAGTCGTTCGACGTCTCCTCGTCGACCGGCACGGTCACCCTGACCCACACCTTCCCCGACGTCGAGAAGCCGTTCTACCTGCGGCTGCGGGGCACCGACGGGAAGCGTACGGCGGTCGGCCTCAACGGGCCCACGGTGGACCCGGTCGGCCCGGCGATGGACGTCGTCGGCTCCGCCGACCCGTGGCAGGACCTCTGGTTCTACACGAACCCCATCTTCGTCCTCCCGCTGGGCCGATGATCTCGGGCCTCGACCTGGGGCACCCGAGCGTCACGGAGGCCGAGCACTGGCTGCGGGAGACCGCGGCCGGGCTCGGCCTCGCCGACCTCGTCGCCTGCACCCACCTCGTCCACGGTGACCATCCACGGGTCGCCGTCTCGTTGTCCGCCGGCGGTTCCTGGCCGGATCCCGTCGATCCCGAGATCGCCACGCGGGTGGCCGCGCTGCACGAGTGCGGGCAGGGCGGCCGGGCGGTCGTCTATCCCGGGGTGGGCGCCCTGGTGGGGACGCTCTCGGTCGCGGAAGTGCTTGCGGTCAGCGCGATTCAGGAGGTACGCGTCCTGGGCGCGCCGTCGCCGCAGCCTGATCCACAGACCTTGATCGACACCCGCGACTTCGTCCGCCCACAGTACGCCGACGGCCGCCTGGTGCTGATGGCGATGCCGGC
>JABFYB010000354.1 GCA_013361475.1 Hamadaea sp. | reverse complement strand
GCGGCGTCCTGCTTGCGGGGCATGACGCCGATCCTGCAGAATCAACAAGTTGTTGTCAACATTATATTGAAGGTGTCTCGATGATCGTCCCGTTGGCGCGGGCCACCGTGGCGAGCTGCGGAGCGAAGGCGGCCGCGCTCGGCGTACTTTTGCGCGCCGGCCTGCCGGTGCCGGACGGCTTCGTCGTGCCGTTCGACGTCTACCGCCGGGCTGAGGGGAATGCCGACGCGGCGCTGCCCGGCGATCTGGTCGAGTTGTTGCGGCGGGGGCTGGACGAGATCGGTGATCCACCGGTCGCGGTTCGCTCGTCAGCCGCGCACGAAGACACGGCAGCCGCGTCCGCCGCCGGGCAATACGAGAGCGTTCTCGGCGTACGCGGAGCCGGCGAGGTGGCACAAGCGATCCGGACGTGCTGGGCTTCGCTGCACTCCGCTCGGGCGGTCGCGTACCAGGAGGGGACCGGCTCCGAATCGGCGATGGCGGTGCTCGTCCAGCGGCTGGTCGACGCCGACGTCGGCGGGGTCATGTTCACCGCGGGTCCGGACGGCCCGACCGTCATCGAGGCGTCGTGGGGGCTCGGAGCGAGCGTGGTCGGCGGCGC
Source organism: Hamadaea sp. (assembly GCA_013361475.1). Classification (GTDB taxonomy): domain Bacteria; phylum Actinomycetota; class Actinomycetes; order Mycobacteriales; family Micromonosporaceae; genus Hamadaea. Next base: position 1,614 of record JABFYB010000354.1, on the reverse strand, counting down.
TGTCACGCCGGATGCGTACCAGGTGATGGACGGCGTGGTCAGCACGACCGTCGGCGACAAGCGAATCCGGTTGGACCGGCGGGCCGGTGGTTTGACGACCAGCACTGTGCCCGGTGGGGACCGGCGGCGTGCGTGTCTGGACGACGCGACCGCCGTTCGGATCGCCCGGTTGGGCGACGTCGTCGCGGGACTGTCCGGCGCACCGCAGGACATCGAGTGGGCGATCAGCGATCAAACGATCTGGCTGCTGCAATCCCGGCCGATCACCGTCGCGCCACCAGCGCCACCGTCAGCGCCGATGTCGGTGCCGCTGTCGACGCCTTCGCCGGGGCCGGGCAAGGCGGGCGCGTTCACCGGGACACCGGCCAGCGGGGGGACTGCCACGGGCGTCGCGCGCATCGTCCGTGGTCCGGCCGACTTCGCCCGGTTCCGCCAAGGCGACATCCTTGTCTGCCGATACACCGACCCGGCGTGGACCCCGCTGTTCCGCGTTGCCGCCGGGGTCGTCACCGAGACCGGCGGTGTGCTGTCGCACGCCGCGATCGTCGCCCGCGAATACCGGATCCCGGCCGTGCTCGGCCTGCCGCAGGCCATGACCGTGCTCGGCGACGGAGCCCTCATCACGGTCGACGGGACAGCTGGAACCGTTACCACGCAGTGAATTCGGCCCGATCGTCGGACCCGGCCCCGAAATGCCGAACGGCTCGACTCCTTGGCCGGCGCGGCGGCGAGCACCGCCAGAACGAACCGATCTGACCGACCGATCGAGAGGAGCGGCGCGGACCGCGCCTGTCACGACCTATGCGAACGCGGCATCTCTATCTCGCCCGCCACGGCCATGCCGACGCCCTCGGCGATCTCACGGCCGACGGCCGTCGGCAGGCGGAGCTGCTCGGCCGACGCCTGGCCGCCGTCCCCGCCGACGTCATCTGGCATTCGCCGGTGCCCAGGGCGGCCGCGACCGCGCGGCACATCGCGGAGCACCTGCCCGATGCGATCGTGGCCGAGGCAGACGAACTCGCCGATCACGTGCCGTACATCCCGGCCGCCGAGGAGACTTCCTCGGTCTGGCGGGGTCGATTCGACGGTTCGAGTGCCGGGGACGTCGCCGCTGCCTCCCGTCGCGCAACCGCGCTGCTTGCCCGGTTCGCCACGGCCGACCCGGTGCCGGGCATTCCAGCGACGGACACGCACGAGATTCTGATCGGCCACGCCCCGCCGATCGCCTGGCTGGTCCGTGCCGCGCTGGGCGCTCCACCGGCCCGGTGGCTCGGCCTGGACAGCGCGAATACGGCGCTGACCGTCCTCCGCTACCGGACCGGCGAACCTCCCGCACTCGTCGTCTTCAACGATCAGAGCCACCTGCCGCCGGAGCTGCGCTGGACGGGCTTTCCCCGGACGGTGGCGCCATAAGAAGGGTCCGGCCGCTCGTGGCGACCGGACCCCGGTGATCAATCAGCGATCAGGCGTGCCGGATGAAGGCGTTGGCCAGAGTCAGGTCCTCCATGATCGCGACCACGTCGGGCAGGCCTTCGGTGTACGCACCGGCGGCCAGTTCCCGCGAGTGCGCCTCGTACCGCGTGGCGAGCACGTTCGTGCGGTGCTGGCCGATCC
>JABFYB010000009.1 GCA_013361475.1 Hamadaea sp. | reverse complement strand
CCGCGACTACACCCGCCGCTACGGCGAAGACCACCCCTGGATCCGCGACTGGAAATGGCCCGTCACACCCGACCAACCAGCCTGATCAGGCCTTGGCCGACAGCTCCGTCCGCAGCTCGCGGAGCACGACCACCGTGTACGCGGCCAGCAGCGCCGGGAAGACGAAACCGGCGATCATCGCGCCCGTCTCGGTGCCGGCGACCGCGATGGTGGCCCCGAGGGAGGCGAGCACCCGCACGACGGCCAGCCCGATGACGCCGCGGATCAGCAGCGTCGACGGCTGGGCGATGACGGAGACGGCGTAGATCCCGGCCGCGGTGAGCACGGCGAGCACCGCGCTCGGCATGAACACCGTCCCGGCCGTGTTGACCAGCCCGAACACACCGGAGATGAACATGATCGCCGCGAGGATCTTCATCCGCAGGCGTACGTTGGACTTCTCCAAGATCGTTCTTCCGTTCCGGTCGCTGGTTTGGCGTGAAGCGTACCCGGTTATCCTCGATCCGTGTCAGGTCAATGGTGGCGGCATGCCGCGATCTACCAGATCTACCCCCGCAGCTTCGCCGACGGCACGGGTGACGGCATCGGCGACCTCGCCGGCCTCCGCGGCCGCCTCGGCTACCTCAAGGACCTGGGGATCGACGCCCTCTGGCTGAGCCCCTGGTACACCTCGCCGATGGCCGACGCGGGCTACGACGTCGCCGACTACCGCGACATCGACCCGCTGTTCGGCACGCTGGCCGACGCCGAGGCGTTCCTCGCCGAGGCGCACGCGCTGGGCATCCGGGTGATCGTGGACATCGTCCCGAATCACTGTTCCGACCAGCACCCCTGGTTCCAGGCCGCGCTGGCGGCCGGGCCGGGCTCACCCGAGCGGGAGCTGTTCTGGTTCCGGCCCGGCCGTGGGGAACACGGCGAACTCCCGCCCAACGACTGGCAGTCCAACTTCGGCGGGCCCGCGTGGACGCGAGTGCCGGACGGCGAGTGGTATCTGCACCTGTTCGCGCCGGAGCAGCCCGACTGGAACTGGAACCGTCCGGAGGTCCGCGCCGACTTCACGCGTACGCTGCGGTTCTGGTTGGACCGGGGTGTCGACGGCTTCCGCATCGACGTCGCCGAGGCGCTGGTGAAGGACCCGGCGCTGCCCGACTTCGCCGACCTGCCGATCGGCGTACCGGCGCCCTGGCTCGACCAGGACGGCGTGCACGAGATCTACCGGGAATGGCGGGCGATCGCCGACTCCTCACCGCAGAAGGCGATCTTCGTCGGCGAACTGTGGCTCACCGATCCGGAGCGCTTCGCCCGCTACCTGCGGCCCGACGAGCTGCACACCGGGTTCAACTTCCCGTTCCTGTCGGCCGCCTGGGACGCCGGCGAACTGCGTACCGTCGTGGACCAGACGTTGGCCACCCACGCGCCGGTCGGAGCCCCCGCGACCTGGGTGTTGTCCAACCATGACGTCACCCGCGTGGTGACGCGGTACGGCCGGGCCGACACCCGGCACACCTGGGACCTGACCCGGGAGGCGCACGCCGCCGATCTGGCCTTGGGGACGAAGCGTGCGCGGGCGGCCGCGTTGCTGTCGCTCAGCCTGCCCGGGACGGTCTACGTGTACCAAGGCGAGGAGCTGGGCCTGCCGGAGGTGCAGGACCTGCCCGAGGAGGTGCTGGCCGACCCGCGCTGGGAGCGGTCCGGGCACACCGACCGGGGCCGGGACGGTTGCCGGGTGCCGCTGCCCTGGAGCGGCGACGCGCCGCCGTTCGGGTTCAGCCCCGCCGGAGTACGCACCTGGCTGCCGCAGCCGGCGGACTGGAAGGCTCTGACAGCCGAGGCGCAGAGCGGCGACCCGGGTTCGATGCTGACCCTCTATCGCACCGCGTTGCGATTGCGGCACGAGACGGCCGACCTGCTGGCGGACGGTCTGCGCTGGCTGCCGTCCGATCCGGCGGTGCTGGCCTACGCCCGCGGCGACTCGTTCGTCTGCGTGGTCAACCTCGGCGCCGAGCCGGTGGAACTGCCGCCGTACGCCGAGATCCTGCTGGCCAGCGGCGACCTCGTGGCCGGAAAACTGCCCGCCGACACGGCGGTCTGGCTGCGCACGGCCTGACCGGCACGCCGGTACGCTCCCGGCATGTCGGATCCGGTGCAGGCGGTGGCGTTGCCGCACGCCGTGGACGTCGCGTCGGTCGTGCTCGGGGCGGCCCAGGGCGCGTTGTTCGCGTCGCAGGTGGCCAAGGAGCGCCAGATCGACCTCGTCGGCATCGCGATGGTCGCGATCGTGACCGGGCTGGGCGGCGGCATCGCCCGGGATCTGCTGCTCAACCAGGCTCCCGTGGCGTTGCAGAGCAACGAGTACGTCGGTTCGGCGCTGATCGCCGCGGTCGTGGCGGTCGGCCTGAGCGGCGCGCTCAGCCGGCTCGACCCGGTGGTGGTGGCCTTCGACGCGCTGTCGCTGGGCCTCTACCTGGTCGTCGGGCTGTCCAAGGCGAGCAGTCTCGGACTGGGCTCGGTGCCGTCGATCTTCATCGGCATCCTGTCCTGCACCGCCGGCGGCGTCGTGCGAGATCTGTTGCTGCGAACCGAGGTCGCCCTGGTCACCGTCGGCTCGTTCTACGCCTTCGCGGCGTTCAGCGGTGCGCTCGTCTACATGGGACTGTTGCAGGTCGCCAACCAGAGCGTCGCGACCTGGGCGGCCGTCCTCGTGACGTTCGGCGTACGCATGCTGTCGATCTGGTTCGGCTGGAGCACCCCGCACGCGAGCTCGTTGCGCCTGGAGAAGCTGGACGCGAGCGTCGAGTCGATGGAGCGGATGGCGCGGTCCGGTGTGGACGTCATTCTGCGCGGCGGACGGGGTTTCATGCGCGGCGAGGAGCGGCCGGATCGCGAGACGCCCCAGTCGTGAGGACGGCGAAGCGCCCCGGCCACCAGGGCCGGGGCGCCGCGTCGAACGGGGGCAGGGGGTTGGTCAGCCGACGCTTCGTCGGCCCATGGCTCCGCCGACGAGCACCACCCCGATCGCCGCGAGGACGACTTGGATGATGATCTCCAGCCAGTCGACGCCGTCCGTGGTGGCCCAGCCCGCCGCGCGGGCGATCGCCGTGCCGATCAGGGCGGCGACGATGCCGACGACGATGGTCAGCCAGATGGGAATCGACTGCGGGCCCGGCACCACCAGCCGGCCCAGCGCACCGATGATCAGACCGACGATGATCGCCGAGATGATGCCGGTTACGGTCATGGTCCCCTCCTCAAACAGGGTTGATGCCCTAAGAGCTTCCCCGCTTCGGCATTCACGAAACACCACGTCTGGTCAGGGTCGGGGAAAGGTTGGCAGGATGGGGGGCGTGATCGTGAATGACGTCCCGGAACTCGCCCGCTTCGAAGGCCGTTGGGAGGACCGTCCCGGCGAGGCCGACAGCCGGGGTGACCTGGCTGGATACCTTGAATACCACCGGTTTGACGGGGTGTGGGCGTTCAATCACGTGTTCACGTTCCCGGCGTACCGGGGTCGTGGGGTGGCGGCGGAGATCACGCGGGCCGCGTTGGCCGCGGCTCGGGAGGCGGGCGCGCAGGTTCGTCCGATCTGTCCGTTCGTCGCGGATTACCTCGACACCCATCCGGAGTACGCCGACCTGATCGCGCCGGAAAAGTCGGAGCAGTGACGAATCCGCAACGTGACCACCTGCCCTGATGGCGGGTGGCAATGGCAGGATTGAGCCATGCTCCCCCCGCGTGCCCTTCTCCTCGACTTCGGTGGCGTCGTGGCCGAGGCCGTCGACGACACCGCTGACGCCGGCTTCCCGACGCGGGTGTTCGAGCTGATCGGCCGCTCCCTGCCGCTGGAGCGGATCGTGGCCGACCTGGCCGCGGCCGAGGCCGCCCGGGACGAATGGCGTGCCGTTCCGGAGAATCCCGAGCTGACCCACATCCAGCTCTGGGCGGAGTTCGTCGCCAAGGACTGGCCCGAGCAGCCCCGTGAGATCGTGGTCGGCTGGGCCGACGAACTGACCAGCGCCTGGGCCCGGCGGAACTGGGCGGTCGTCGAAGGGATGACCGAGCTGCTGGAATACACCGTCGGCCGCGGTCTGCCGGTCGCGATCGTCAGCAACACCCGCAGCGGCCAGGCCTATCGGGAGTTCCTCGAACGCGCCGGGTTGACCGGGGCGTTCGCCGCGCAGATCTACAGTGACGAGGCCGGCGTCTTCAAGCCCAATCCGCAGATGATTCGGGCCGCCACGCTGACCCTTGACGTGCCCGCCGACCAGTGCTGGTTCGTCGGCGACTCGCTCAGCCGCGACATCGAGTGCGGCCGCCGGGCCGGCGTCGGCGCGGCGATCCTGCGGCCGAGCCGATCCTGGACCAACGACCGCTGGCAGGCCGAGCCGGACGCGGTCGTCGCCGACGGGCACGAACTGCTCAAGCTGCTGAAGCGCGCTTTCGACGCCTGAGCCCCGCCGTCGGGGGCCTCGACGAGGGTTGCCGAGCGTTTCCACGAGATCAGGGATCTGGGTCGAATCATGGACCAAGATTCGACCGATAACCCTGATCCAGCGCTCAACGGATCCAGCGCTAAACGGCCGTGGGTCGGCCCGGCGCCAAGCCCGGTGGCTACAGCGCCGTGCGGGCGGCGCGGGCCCGGACGGTCAGTTCCCGGGCCAGTTCGTAGGCCTCGGCGAGGTCGCGCTCCGGCGCGGAGGCCGGGGGAGCGCCGGCGACGTCCACGTGCACAGTGGCCAGTCCCAGGCGTCGCTGCAGCGGCCCCTGCCGCACCCGGACGGACTGGATGCGGGCGTACGGCACGAGGCGGAGCCGCCGGGTCAGCAGGCCGTCGACGCTCGCGAAGACGTGTGGCGTCACGCCGGCCACGAGCACCCTGCGGGCCAGCGGCGCGAGCCACACCGCTCGGTCAGGGACTCCGGTGAGCGGCAGCGCCGCGATGTCCACCGGCGCGAGGTCGCCGTCGACCCGGGGAAGCAGCCACGGCACGACCGCCCGCGCCTCGTCCAACGTGGCCACCGGCAGCAGCGTCGTCGCCTCGTGGTCGTCCGGGTCGGCGCCCTGCGAACCCTGGGCCGCGATGTCCACAGTGGCCTTCAGCCAGCGTTTCGGCCGCCAGATCAACGGCCACGTGACGGTCACCGCCTGCACGCGCTGCACCGGAACGGTCTGACTGTGGGTCTCGGTCAGGCCCCGCCGGATGTGCAGGCGCGTCTCGCGTTCGGTCAGCGTGCACCGCCAGTTGCGGGTCACTCGGCGTACCGGGCGGACCAGGACGCCGACCAACGCGGTGAGCATGCTCGCGATCGCGATGAAGCCGAAGCTTCCGGCCAGCGCGAACTGCACGACGACGAACGCGGCGGCGATCGGCAGGAAGATCACCTCGGGGGTCATCGCCTGACTCAGCAGCAGGTCCTCGTCGCGGGCGGCGTACAGGACCGGCTCCGGTCCGCGCGGCTCGCTCTCCGCGTGCACCACCGAGCCGCCCTGCGCCAGCTCCAGCAGATGAGTACGCAGAGAGCCGGCTTCGGCGACGGTCAAGTAGGCCAGCGGGGCTTCCGCCTTGCCACCGCCGACCACTTCGAGGCGGAGTTCGGCGAGCCCGGTCAGCTGCGCGAGGAACGGCCGGACGACCTCCACCGACTGCAGCCGTTCCAGCGGGATCGTGCGTACGCGGCGGGAGAAGGTGCCCTCGTAGATCCGCAGCTCCCGGCCGGTGACCTCGTAGCCGGTGAACCGCCAGGTGATCACGGAGTAGACGACGGCGCCGATCAGGATCAGCACGACGACGCCGAGGAAGCGGGCGACGCCGAGGTTGGCGAAGCCCTGCCAGGAGATGAGGGCGACGAGCGCGACGAGTTGACGGATGCTGTGCAGGAACGGCGAGAGCGGGTGCAGCCTGCGCCGCGGCAGGTCCGTCACAGCCCTTCCTTCCGGATCTCGCCCAGCGCCGTCAAGCGGTCACGGAGCCGGGCCGCCTCCGCCGGGACCAGGCCCGGCACCCGGGCGTCGCTGGCCGCGGCGGCGGTGTGCAACTGAACCGTGGCCAACCCGAAGAGGCGTTCCAGCGGTCCCGCGCTCACGTCGACGAACTGCATCCGGGCGTACGGGACGATGCTCAGGTGCCGCACGATCCGGCCGTGCCGGACGAGGAGGTCGTCGTCGCGTTCCGCGTACCCCCAGGAGCGCACGCTGCGCCCGATCAGCACGACGCGGATCAGCGTCGCCACGACGAGCACGCCGCCGATGACCAGCGCCCAGACCCACTGCCAGATCACATAGGCGGCGATCGCCGCGGCCAGCGGCACGAGGAGGCCGAGCAGCACCTCGACGCGTTGGAGCGTGGCCAGGCGCGGGGAGACGGGATGCCAGTCGACCGTGTCGGGCCAGGGCTGGAGGGCGTCGGCCACGGGTTGCGTCACGGTCACGAATCTACGCGAGCGGGTCGACGCCACGCAGGAAGCCGCGGGCGTCGAGGAACGCCGCCAGCGAATCGCGGTGTGCGGAGCAGGCCAACCACACTTTTCGCCGCTCGGGCTCGTGTAGCTTGGGGTTGTTCCAGCTCAACGCGTAGGCCGCGACCTCTCGGCAGCCCTTGGCGGAGCAGATGCGATCCGGCTGATCGCTGGAATGAGTAGTCATAGCAGTAGAGATAAAGCGCCGGACGACCACGGGGGAAGTCGTCCGGCGACGCGGAAATACTAACCACATTCCCGGGGTGCGTGTCCAGTCCCGCGATGTGCCCGATCGGCCGGACGCGATCGCCGTTCGGTGCCCCCGCGCGGCGGTCCTGGTGGCAATTGTTCGCTTATGTCACTCTTATGCGGGTAGGCGCGTCACTCTCTGGAGGCGAACAGTGACGGAAAAGAGTCTCGGCTCCGAGCTCGACCTCGCCGAGAGCGTGCTCGTCGCCGAAAACGGCACATCTGAGGCGACCGGCGGACCCGTCGTCCTCGACGGCTCGCTCGCGCTCGACGGGCGCCCGATCCCGCCGGCCCAGGACGCGTCGCTGCTCGAACGGGCCCTCTTCGAGGTCAAGAAGGTGATCGTCGGGCAGGACCTGCTGCTCGAGCGCATGTTCGTGGCGTTGCTGGCCCGTGGTCACTGCCTGCTGGAGGGCGTACCGGGGGTGGCGAAGACGCTCGCGGTGGAGACGCTCGCCGCGACCGTCGGGGGGACCTTCGCGCGCATCCAGTTCACGCCCGACCTCGTCCCGGCCGACATCGTCGGCACCCGGATCTACCGGCAGTCCACCGAGTCCTTCGACGTGGAACTCGGCCCGGTGTTCGTGAACTTCCTGCTCGCCGACGAGATCAACCGAGCACCCGCCAAAGTCCAGTCGGCACTGCTGGAGGTCATGGCCGAGCGGCACGTCTCGCTCGGTGGCGCCCGGCACGACGTGCCCAATCCGTTCCTCGTCATGGCCACCCAGAACCCGATCGAGCAGGAGGGCGTCTACCCGCTCCCGGAGGCGCAGCGCGACCGGTTCCTGCTGAAGGTGCTGGTCGGGTATCCGTCGGACCTCGAGGAGCGCGAGATCGTCTACCGGATGGGGGTGGGCGCGCCGTCGGCGACGCAGGTGCTGACCCCCGTCGACCTGATCGGGCTGCAGACCCGGGCCGACCACGTCTTCGTCCACAACGCGCTCGTCGACTACGCCGTACGCCTCGTCACGGCGACCCGGGCGCCGGCCGAGCACGGCATGGAGGACGTCGCGCAGCTGATCCAGTACGGCGCGAGCCCACGGGCCTCGCTCGGGCTGGTCCGGGCGGCGCGGGCGCTGGCCCTGCTGCGGGGGCGGGACTACGTGCTGCCACAGGACATCCAGGAGTTGACCCCGGACATCCTGCGGCACCGCCTCGTCCTCAGCTACGACGCGCTCGCCGACGACGTCCCGCCGGACCACATCGTCGGCCGCATCCTGGAAACTGTTCCGCTGCCCACCGTGGCGCCCCGGCAGCAGGCCGACCGACGGTGATCTCCCCATCCCAAGCCGCCGTGCTGGCGCGCCTGCATCTGCAGGTGACCCGCCGGCTCGACGGCCTGCTCCAGGGCGACTATCTCGGGCTGATCCCCGGTCCGGGCAGCGAGGCGGGGGAGTCCCGCGAATACCGCCCCGGCGACGACGTACGCCGCATGGACTGGCCGGTCACCGCGCGTACCACCGTGCCCCACGTGCGGCTGACCGAGGCGGACCGGGAGCTGGAGACGTGGCTGGCGATCGACGCGTCGGCGAGCCTGGACTTCGGGACCGCCCGGATGCGCAAGTGGGACGTGGCGCTGGCCGCCGCGGCCGCCATGACCCACCTGACGGTGCGCGGCGGCAACCGCGCGGGCGCCTTGGTCTGCACGGGTGACGGCGTACGCCGCATTCCCGCCCGGGGCGGCCGTCGTGGCGCGCAGTCGCTCATGCACGCGATCGCCGGGCTGGAGATGCGTCCGGGCCGGGCCGACCTGGGGCAGTTGTTCGACGGGCTGCTGCGGCCGCCCCGGCGCCGCGGGCTGGTCGTGATCATCTCCGACTTCCTCGGCGACGCCCCGTCCTGGCAGCGGCCGCTCTCCCGGCTGGCGGTACGCCACGACATCCTCGCCGTCGAGGTCGTCGACCCACGTGAGCTGGAACTGCCGGCCGTCGGTGTGATGGAGGTGGCCGACCCGGAGAGCGGTCAGGTGCACGAGGTCGACGTGACCGAACGCCTGGCCGGGGCGTACGCCGAGGCGGCGGCGCGGCAGCGGGCTGAGGTCGCCGGGGCGCTCCGCTCGGCGGGCGCGGCGCACCTGCGGCTGGGCACCGACCGCGACTGGCTGCTGGACATCGTGAACTTCGTCGCGGCTCGGCGGCACCGGCACAACCGGCGAGCCGAGGTTCGGTGAGGAGCGGGGTGGCTACATGGTGAGTTTCCTGCAGCCGTGGGCGCTGCTGTTCCTGTTGCCCGTGGTGGCCGTCGCGGCGGGGTACGTCTACCGGCAGCACCGCAAGCGCGTCAACGCGGTCCGATTCTCCAATGTAGACCTACTGAAGACCTTGGCGCCCAAGGGAATCGGCTACAAGCGCCACATCACCGCCGGGGCGCTCCTGCTGTGCCTGCTCACCCTGGCCCTGGCGACCGCCCGGCCGGCACTGGCCATGCAGGTGCCGCTGGAACGGGCGACCATCGTCCTCGCCATCGACGTGTCGCTGTCGATGGAGGCCAAGGACGTCCAGCCCTCGCGGATCCAGGCCGCCCAGGACGCCGCCATCAGCTTCGCGCGCGAGGTGCCGGCCGCGTACAACTTGGGGGTGGTGTCCTTCGCGAAGTCCGCGAACGTGCTGGTCTCCCCGGGCAAGGACCGTGAGCAGGTGGTGAACGCGATCCAGAGCCTGCAGCTCGACGAGGCGACCGCGACCGGGGAGGCGGTCTTCACCGCGCTGGACGCGATCCGCACTGTCCCGCCGGACGGGGTGCAGGGCGCACCGCCGGCGCGGATCCTGCTCCTGTCCGACGGCTATCGCACCGCGGGCCGGCCGGTGGAGGACGCGGCCGCCGCGGCGACCGAGGCCAACGTGCCGGTCTCCACGATCGCCTTCGGCACCGACGACGGCATGGTCGACATCGGCGGTATGCCGCAACGCGTTCCGGTCGACCGCGAAGCGCTCGCCCAGCTCGCCGAGTCGACCGGCGGCTACTTCGCCGAGGCGGCGAGCGCCGGCGAACTCAAGCAGGTCTACGAAGACCTCGGCTCGTCCGTCGGCCACCGCAAGCAATCTCGCGAAGTCACCGCCTGGGCCGCCGCGGCAGCCCTGCTCTTCGGCCTCACCGCCGCCGGCCTGTCCCTCCTCTGGGGCTCCCGCCTCCCCTAACCTCGCGCCGGCTTTGCGGACTGCGCCCCTTGCGCCATGCGCCGATTGCTGCAGATCACGGTTATGCATGCTTCCCAGCGACGAGAAGCATGCATAACCGTGATCTACCCCATGGCTGCGACCGCGGCGGCCGACCCCGGTCCTTCTATTGAATGACTGTCGGCCGGCGACGAGAGCGGCTGATATTTGGTTCCTGGCAAGGCGCACGTCCCCGCCGTTGCCTCGGGGCAACAAGGGGACGAGCAACGCCGCCAGGGGCCAAATAGCGGCCGCTATCGGGATGCAAGGACGAAGAGGGTGAATACCCAGAGGCAGGCGAGGGTGAATCCGAGTGGTGCGAGGAATCGGCTCATGGTGGACTCCAGCGGGTTCCGGGTCGGACACAGAACGGGTTACCTGCGCGAAGCAGGCCGCTGAACGTCATGGCTGGACGAAGGCCCGGCCAGCACACAGGTAGCCCCGCCGAGCGGCGGAGCGGGTGCGGGGCGGGCGGGCGCGAGGCGCGGAGTTATCCGCGGAAGGCGGCCCAGCCACGACTGGAAGGATCGCTATTTCGCACAGCGATCACCTCCTGTAGGCCGGGCGCCGAAGGGCGCGTCCTTGTCGGAAACGGACGAAAGTCCCGCCGCAGATGATAGCTCCTGTCTCGGCGCCGGTTCCACTTGGGTCACCCGACTCGCCGCAAAGATCACCCGACCGGACGGGCGGGCCTGGGCCCCTCAGGCATGTTGTGGGAAACCTACAAGATCTGTAGGTGGTTTTCTGCGTCGCCCTCGCCACGGCGTCCCGTTCGGCGACCTCTAGGCTCATCGCGGAAGCTCATCGAACTCGCACTAGGGAGCAGGCGTGGCTCGCACCGTACTGGTCACCGGCGGCAATCGCGGCATCGGCCTCGCCATCGCGCAGGCGTTCGCCAAGCAGGGGGACCGGGTGGCGATCACCCACCGTGGCTCGTGGGACGCGGCGACGGCGCCGGATCTGTTCCCCGTGACCTGCGACATCACCGACCCGGCCGCGGTCGACGCCGCGTTCGCCACCGTCGAGCAGGAGCTGGGTCCGGTGGAGGTGCTGGTCGCCAACGCCGGGATCACCGACGACACGCTGCTGATGCGGATGTCGGAGGAGCAGTTCGGCCGGGTGCTGGAGACCAACCTGACCGGCGCCTGGCGGTGCGCCAAGCGCGCCTCGACCAAGATGGTCCGCGGCCGCTGGGGCCGGATGATCTTCATCTCGTCGGTGGTCGGCCTCTACGGCGGGGTCGGCCAGGTGAACTACGCGGCGAGCAAGGCCGGCCTGGTCGGCATGGCCCGTTCGATCACGCGGGAGCTGGGCAGCCGCAACATCACGGCCAACGTGGTCGCGCCCGGGTTCATCGAGACCGACATGACGGCCAAGCTCCCCGAGGAGCGGCAGGCCGAGTACAAGAAGGCCATTCCGCTGGGCCGGTTCGCCGCGCCCGACGAGGTCGCCGGGGTGTGCACCTGGCTGGCCGGGGAGAGTGCCGGCTACGTCACCGGGGCGGTCATCCCGGTCGACGGCGGCCTCGGCATGGGTCACTGACCAACCGTCCCGACGAACAAGGGGAGACAGCGTGCTGCTCGAAGGCAAGAAGATCCTGGTCACCGGCGTCATCACCGATCAGTCCATCGCGTTCAGCGTGGCGCGGGTGGCGCAGGAGCAGGGCGCGGAGATCGTGCTGACGGCGTACCCGCGGCCGACGCTCGTGGAGCGGATCGCCAAGCGGCTGCCGAAGGAGGCCCCGGTGATCCCGCTCGACGTGACCAACGCCGACGAACTCGCCGGCATCGCCGACAAGGTACGCGAGCACCTGCCGACCCTCGACGGCGTCGTGCACTCGATCGGGTTCGCCCCGCAGACCGCGCTCGGCGGCAACTTCCTGGAGACGAAGTGGGAGGACGTGGCCGCGGCGGTGCACGCCTCGACGTACTCCTACAAGTCGCTCGCCACCGCCCTGCTTCCGTTGATGCACCGGGGTTCCTCGATCGTCGGCCTCACCTTCGACGCGACGGTGGCGTACCCGGTCTATGACTGGATGGGCGTGGCCAAGGCCGGGCTGGAGTCGGCGAGCCGCTATCTCGCGCAGTACCTCGGCCCGCAGGGCATCCGCAGCAACCTCGTCTCGGCCGGGCCGCTGCGCAGCATGGCCGCCAAGTCGATCCCGGGCTTCGAGAAGTTCGAGGAGTCGTGGGCCAACCGGGCTCCGCTCGGCTGGGAGCTGACCAACGCCGAGCCCGCCGCCAAGGCCGTCGTCGCGCTGCTGTCGGACTGGTTCCCGGCCACCACGGGTGAGATCGTCCACGTCGACGGTGGCTACCATGCCATGGCTGGCTAGTCTGGCTTCGTGCCAGTAGACGCCTTTTTGCTGCTGTCGTTCGGCGGGCCGGAAGGCCCCGACGACGTGATGCCGTTCCTGCGCAACGTGACCGCCGGGCGCGGTGTTCCGGAGGAGCGGCTGCTCGAGGTCGCCGAGCATTACCAGCATTTCGGGGGCGTCTCGCCGATCAACGAGCAGAACCGCGCGCTGCTGCGGGCGATCGAGGCCGACTTCCGGGATCAGGGCGTCGGCCTGCCCCTCTACTGGGGCAACCGCAACTGGCGGCCGATGCTCGCCGACACTCTCGCGCAGATGCGTGACGACGGCGTCGAGTTCGCGGTCGGCCTCGCCACCAGTGCGTACGCCGGGTATTCGTCGTGCCGGCAGTATCTGGAGGACATCGCGGCGGCCCGGGCCAAGGTGGGTCCGGGCGCGCCCGAGGTCGTCAAGCTGCCGCACTTCTACGACCGTCCCGGGTTCGTCGAGCCGCACGTGGACGCCGTCAAGGCGGCGCTGGCGAAGGTGGGTCCGGGTCCGGCCCGGATCGTCTTCACGGCGCATTCGATCCCGCTGTCGATGGCGCGTACGGCGGGGCCACAGGGCGGCCTCTATGAGGCGCAGCTGCGCGAGGTGGCCCGCCTCGTCGCCGAGCGCGCCGCGCCCGAACTCGCCTGGGATCTCGTCTGGCAGTCCCGGTCTGGCCCGCCCCAGGTGCCGTGGCTCGAGCCGGACGTAAACGACCACTTGCGTACCGTCCCGGAGAAGGCCGTGGTGGTGAGCCCGATCGGGTTCGTCTCCGACCATCTCGAGGTCATCTGGGACCTCGACAACGAGGCCGCCGCGACCGCGGCCGACCTGGGTCTGGCGTACGCCCGCGCGGCGACTCCGGGCACCGATCCCCGCTTCGTGAGGATGATCACGGATCTGGTGCGTGAGGCGATGTCCGATCACTCAACCGCACGGTCCGACACACGGCCGACACCCGGGCTCGGTAGGCTTTCGCCCATACAGACGTGCGGGGCCGGCTGCTGTCCGGCGCCCGCGAGGCGCGGATAGGTGTGGGCGGATGACCGAGCGGAAGCCGATCGAGAGCTGGCTGACCGACATGGACGGCGTGCTCGTGCACGAGGGTGTGCCGGTGCCCGGAGCGACCGAGTTCATCGGACGGCTGCGCGCCTCCGGTAAGCCGTTCCTCGTCCTGACGAACAACTCGATCTACACGCCCCGGGATCTGCACGCCCGGCTGACCCGGCTCGGCTTCGACCTGCCGGAGGACGCGATCTGGACGTCGGCGCTGGCCACCGCGCAGTTCCTGGCCGATCAGCGGCCGGGTGGGACGGCGTACGTGATCGGTGAGGCGGGCCTGACGACGGCGATGCACAACGCCGGCTACATCCTCACCGACTACAAGCCGGACTACGTCGTGCTGGGTGAGACGCGTAACTACAGCTTCGAGGCGATCACGATGATGATCCGCCTGATCAACAACGGGTCGCGGTTCATCTGCACCAACCCCGACGCGACCGGCCCGTCGAACGAGGGCGCGTTGCCGGCCGCGGGTTCGGTCGCCGCGCTCGTCACGAAGGCGACCGGGATCGAGCCCTACTTCGTGGGCAAGCCCAATCCGATGATGATGCGCTCGGCGCTCAACCAGATCGGCGCGCACTCGGAGTCGGCGGCGATGATCGGCGACCGGATGGACACGGACGTCCTGTGTGGACTGGAGGCGGGCCTTCAGACGTTCCTGGTGCTGACCGGCATCAGCACCAAGGAGGACATGGAGCGCTACCCGTTCCGTCCCTCACGTGTGGTCAACTCGGTCGCCGACCTCATCGCCGAGATCTGAGCACGGGCTAGAGCACCAGGTCGGAGTTGATCGCGGCCGCGACGCCCCGCCGGCAGGCGGTGGCCAGCGGCCGCAACGCCTCGTCCCGTTGCTGGGCCTCGAAACTGTTCAGCGCACCGCCCGGCGCCTCCTGCCCGGCCAGGATCAGGACACGCTCCAGCAGCAGCGCCCGCGCGTAGAGCCGCCGGGCCGGGACGTCGTAGCCCGGGGGCAGGTCGGCCTCGGTCGGACGCCGCAGGGCGCTGATCGCCCCGGCCAACTCCGGCCGCCAGCGGGCGACGTCGAGTTTGGCCAGTTTCGCGGTGGTGTCCTGAACGGCCAGCGAGAGCTCGCTTTCGGCCTGCCGGACTGTCGGCTTCGGACCGCCGGCCGGCATCGGCGGCAGCCGGTACGCCGTCCACCGCACCGTCAGGAACACGTCGCCGGAGCCCGAGACGTGTTCCTGGGTCTGCGGCGCCAAGCCCAGCACCCCGGCCAGTACGCCTTCCCCGGCGGTCAGGGCGGCCCCGGTGAACTCGCCCGGGCCCAGCCCGTCGGGGTCGCCCGGCGCGGGCAGGGTCAGCCGGATCTCGTCCGGGTGCAACTGCCGCAGATGCGGGAGCGCCTCGCGTAGTGGGAGGTCGGACCAGGTGCCCGGGAGATCCGTCGCGACATGCTCCTCGGCCGCGCCGTCAGGCGGCGACTCGATCGCGTCGATCGCGTCGTCGAACGAAGTGAGGCCCGCGCGCCAGGCTCGGCACCACGCGACGAAGCGGGCCGAGCGGCGTTCGGCGAGGGCCACCGAGTGCGCCGCAGCAGACATGCTGCTCAGAATACGCCCCTCACCGCCGCGGACAGATATCACCTACGATGTGGCTCCGTGGTAGACACCCCGACGCCGGTGCGGCGTACCCCTTTGCTCGGCTTGCTCTTCGCGGTCCCCGCAGTCCTCATGCTCTGCTCCGGATATGTGGTGCCGACCGTGCGGCTGCTGTGGACGAGCCTGCACCGCACCGTTTTCTTCCGGGAGGGCGGCGATTTCGTCGGCCTCGACAACTACGGCCGCCTCGACACGATGTTCGGCGGGGGCACTTTCCTCGCGATCGGACTCGGTCTGGCGACCGGCGCGGTGGCGGTGGTGGGCGGCGGCGGGCTCGCGTACTTCGCGAATCGCGCCGGGCGTGTCGGCCGCCGCCTCGTCTGGATCGGGTTCGCGCTGCCGGTGGCCGCCCTCTCGTCGGTCGCCATCGCGTCGGCGTGGCAGCTCGCGATCTCCCGGCGGGAGGTCAACGCCTTCCCCGACGTGGAGCCGGGCTACGCCGTCGTGGTGCTGCTCGCGACGTTCGGCTTGCTCGTCGGCGTCGGCGCGGCGGCGTACCTGCTGGTCTTCCGGTCCGCGCGCAAGCGTGGGCTCGCCGCCGGTCTGGCCGCGCTGGTCCTGGTCGGCGCCACGCTCGCGGTAACGCTGCAGTCCCTGGCCGCGCCGCTGCTGATCGCCACCCGGCGCGAGGACGCGCCGCCCGTGCTCGGCATCTACAACAGCGCGTTCCGGCTGGGCAACCTCGGCGTGTCGGCGGCGGGTTCGGTCGTCCTGCTGCTCGTGCTCGCCCTGCTCGGTGTGGCGGTCACGGCCGCGGTGGTCTTCGCCCAAGCCCGGCTGGTACGCGTGGAGCAGCCCGAACCGGCGGGGAACCCGGGTTTCCTCGCGATCACCTTGGTGGTGGGCGGGGGAGCGCTGCTGGTCGGGATCGTGGGCCTGCTGCCCTGGCTGCTCGATCTGGCCGACTTCGGCCGGCTGCCCGACGGCCCCTTCGAACCGTGGCTGCTCAGCTGGGGACCGACGCTGATCTCGACGGTCGTCGGAGTCGGCGCGGCGGTGCTGGCCGGCTTCGGCATCGGCGCGCTGCGCCCGTTGGGCCGCAACAGTCACCTGCTGCTTCTGCCGTTCGCGCCGTGGCTGTTCACCGGGCTCGGCGTCACCATGGTGGACGCGTTCCAGCATCTGTGGCGGCACGACAGCGACAACTTCCTGTTCGCCTTCCTGCGGGCGATTCCGCCGTCGTCGCTGAACATCCCGGCGTTGGTGCTGAGTGCGGTGCTGTTCCGCGGTTTGACCACACAGGACAGTCCGGCCCGGTCGTGGCGTACGGCGGCTCCGGTGGTGGCCCTGGTCGCGCTGGTGACCTGGGTCGTGCAGGCCAACGACGTGATCTGGTCGCTGATCTCGGTCACCGACCCCGGGAACGGCACGATGCCGTACCTGGCGGTCAGCCGGGGCTTCGCGTACAGCTTCGGCGCCGAGTCGCTGGTCGGCTGGCTCTATCCGATCCCGGGCTACCTGCTGACGGCGGCCGCGATCGCCGTGGTCGGCGTTTTCGTGCTCGACCGGCTGGCGCTGCACACCGGACCGGAAGATCAGCCCCAGTAGCATGACCCCTCGTGGGACGCTATGACGACGTACTCGCCGGGGGCCGACGCCCCCGGCGGGAGATCCCGGTGCACGAGGCCGAACCGGAGATGGTCGTGGAGGACGCCGACTCCGGCTTCTGCGGAGCCGTCGTCGGCTTCGAGGGTCAGGCCGTCGTCCTGGAGGACCGCCACGGCAACCGGCGGCTGTTCCCGTTGGAACCGGCCGCGTTCCGGCTCGACGGGGTCATCGTCACGCTCACCCGCCCGGCGCGGTCCACTGCCGACACCGGGCTCAAGCTGACCGCGTCGGGCTCCGTCGCGGTGGGACCGCAGCGGGCCCGGGTGGCCCGGGCGGGCCGGATCTGGGTCGAGGGACTGCACGACGCCGCCCTGGTCGAACGCGTCTGGGGCGACGACCTGCGAGTGGAGGGCGTCGTGGTGGAACCCCTCGACGGCGTGGACGACCTGCGGCGCCGGGTCGCCGAGTTCTCCCCGGGGCCGGACGCCCGGCTCGGCGTACTAGTGGATCATCTGGTGGCCGGGAGCAAGGAGAGCCGCATCGTGGCCGCGGTGACCGACCCCCACGTGCTCGTGACCGGGCATCCCTATGTGGACGTGTGGCAGGCCGTGAAGCCGGCGGCGGTGGGCATCGCCGCGTGGCCGCAGGTGCCACGCGGCATCCCGTGGAAAGAGGGGGTGTGCGCGGCGCTCGGCGTGGCCGAGCCCGCGGACCTGTGGCGGCTGATCCTGAGCCGGGTGAACAGTTACCGCGACCTGGAGACGCCGCTGATCGGGGCGGTCGAGCGCCTCATCGACTTCGTCACCACCCCGCCCGACTAACCCCCGCCCCTTTCCGCGCGATCATGAACTATCGGCCTTGATCAACGGTGTGTCGTGTCCCTGCGGCCCTGATCGACTCCGTAAGCGGGTGATCAAGTCAGTCGCCGAGCAAGGGCGCGCGGCGGAAGACGAACGTCGCGATGTCCAGCGCCCCCGGTACGCCGTCCTCGCCCCGCAGGACGGCCAGGATCTCGCCGTCGTGTTCGCCGGTGATCCCGCGCCAGGTGTCCTTGCCCTCGGGCCGGAAGCGGACCTCGGGCCGGGGCCGGGTCACCGAGACGAGCACGAGCTGGCCCGTCGCCGCGTCGTGCCGGACTTCGTATTCCCGGCCCATCCACCACCAACGGCCCAGCAGGTCGGCCACGTCGGAGGGCGGCTGCGCGGCCGGCCGCCACGGGGCGATCAGCTCCGGCTCGCCGTCCAGGACGGTCGCCATCATGTCGAAGGCGAGCCGGCCGAGCGACTTCCCGTGCAGCGTGTACGCGTTCGCGTAGGCGACCACGCCGGTGCGGCTCGGCCGGTGGACGACGAGCGCGGCCAGGTAGCCAGGCATCGAACCGCCGTGGCCGACGTATACGCGGTCGCCCTCGCGGTACAGCTCGATGCCGAGGCCGTGCCCGCCGCTCCAGGTGTCGAGGTCGTTCATCACCACGGGCGCGCACATCTCGCGCAGCGTCGCCGGGTCGAGGACGGCCGGGTCGGGATCGGCCAGGAACGCCGCCCATTTCGTCAGGTCGACCGGGGTGGACCAGAGCTGACCGGCGGGGGCCATCGCACCGGTGTCCGAGCGCGGCTCCTCGCGGAGCGTGTCCAGCCACGGGTGCACGACGTAGCCGGGGGCGAACGGATCGGCCGGGTGGTAGCTGGTGCGGGTCATCCCGAGCGGCGTGAGCAGGCGCTGCTGGAGCAGTTCGGCCCAGGTGAGCCCGGTGACCCGGTGCAGCACCGCCCCGAGCAACCCGTACGCGAGATTGGAGTAGTGGTAGCCGTGGTGTGGGGCCAGGGCCAGCTTCTCCGGGGTCAGCGCGGCCAGCAGCTGGTCGATGTCACCGCCGTCGGTGCGCTCCCACCAGGCCCCGTCCGGCTCCCGCTGCAGCCCGGCCGCGTGCGCGAGCAGTTGCCGGAGGGTCACGTTGCTGCCGACCGGCGTACCCGGCAGGTGCCGGTAGAGCAGGTCGTCGAGGGACAGCAGACCTTGGTCGCGCAGCTGGAGGAGCAGGACGGCGGTCATCGTCTTGGAGATCGAGCCGATCCGGAACTGGACGTTCGCCACCGAGGCGCCGTCGGCCGGGCGCTCCAGGACCGTGCCGGCGCCGGCCACATGGGCCAACTCTCCGGCCCGCACGACGGCGGCGGCCACACAGGGCGCGCGTCCGGCCGCCTGAGCGTGGGCCACCAGCTGGTCGAGGGCGAGCGAGGTCTGCGGCAGCAACGGGGCACCTCCGGGTTCGACGGGTTGTGCGGTGTTCGTCCGATCAACGCCGCGCCGACGCTAGCCGTTATCACGATCGCCGGAACGGCCGGGTGGGGTAAGTCCGAACGGCCCACCCCGGGCAGCAGATGCGGGCCGGGCTTACGCGGCTTGCCCCGGCATGCCACGATCATGCTGTGGAGAGTTGGGGATGGTGGCTGATCGCCGCCGGAGCGCTCGTCGTCGGCGAGCTCTTCATGGGCGACTTTGTGCTGCTCATGCTGGCCGCGGGCGCGGCCGCCGCGGCTCTGGCCGGTGTGCTGGGGCTCGGTGTCGTGGGCGAACTGCTGGTCTTCGCGGTCGTGTCGGGGCTCGCGCTGTTCTTCGTGCGGCCGTGGATCAAGAACCGGTTCTATCGCAGCTCACACCAGGTCAAGATCGGCGTCTCGACCATCCTCGGCTCCGAGGCCGTCGTCATGGAGCGGGTCGACGTCGAGAACGGCCAGGTCAACCTGAGCGGCGAGCTGTGGCGGGCGCGGCCGCACGACGCGAGTCGCGCGTACGAGCCGGGGGATCGCGTCCGCGTGATCGAGGTAGACGGTGCCACCTTGAAGGTGGGGAAGGACTGACATGGACAATCCAGTCGAGGTGTTTCTATATCTCGTCATCGGGATCGTGGCGCTGATCGTGGTCATCACGCTGCTGCGCTCGGTACGCCAGGTGCCGCAGCAGCGCAACGACGTCGTCGAGCGGCTCGGCAAGTACCACCGGACCCTGACGCCCGGCCTGAACATCCTGGTGCCGTTCATCGACGCCGTACGCACCAAGGTCGACCTCCGCGAGCAGGTGGTCAGCTTCCCGCCGCAGCCGGTGATCACCTCCGACAACCTCGTGGTCTCCATCGACACGGTGCTCTACTTCAAGGTCGTCGACCCGGTGAAGGCGACTTACGAGATCGCCAACTTCCTCCAGGCGATCGAGCAGCTGACCGTCACGACGCTGCGTAACGTCATCGGCTCGATGGACCTCGAGCGTGCTCTGACCAGCCGCGAGGAGGTCAACCGGCACCTGTCGGTCGTCCTCGACGAGACCACCGGCCGCTGGGGCGTCAAGGTGACCCGGGTCGAGATCAAGGCGATCGAGCCGCCGCCCAGCATCCGCGACTCGATGGAGAAGCAGATGCGGGCCGAGCGGGACCGCCGGGCGGCCATCCTGACCGCCGAGGGCGTCAAGCAGTCGCAGATCCTCACGGCCGAAGGTGACAAGCAGGCTGCCGTGCTGCGGGCCGACGGTGATCGGCAGGCTCGCATCCTGCAGGCGGCCGGTCAGGCCAAGGCGATCGAGACGGTCGTCAGCGCCATCCACGCCGCCGACATGGACAGCACCGTCATGGCGTACCAGTACCTTCAGGCGCTGCCGCAGATCGCCCAGGGCGCCTCGAACAAGCTCTGGATCGTCCCGGCCGAGCTGAGCCGGGCCCTCGAGGGCATCAGCAACGCCTTCGGCGGCCTCCACCCGCCGGTTCCGGCGTCGGAGCGCCCGGCGCGCCCGGCCGCGACGGTGGACACCACCGAGGTCGTCGAGGCGGCCCAGAAGGCGGCGGACGAGGTCGCCAAGATCGAGGACGAGGCGAAGGCGGCCGGCGAGGCGGCCTCCGGGCAGACCCCGCCGACCGGCGAGGCGCCCAAAGCCTGACACGCCTGACGCCTCAGGCTTCTGCGCTGGATCAGGGTTCCGGGTCGTATCTTGACCCAAGATTCGACCGAGAACCCTGATCCGGCGGGCAACGAACGAGCGCGGGTCCGCCACGGCGGCCCGCGCTCCGCGCGTACCGGGCAGAATGGCGGCGTGGAGCTGATCACCGACCCGGCCGACGAGCGCATCGCCGACTATCGGGCGCTGACCGATCTGGAGCTGCGGACCCGCTGGGAGCCGCCGAACGGGTTGTTCATCGCCGAGGGGGAGCTCGTCCTGCGCCGGGCGCTGGCCGCCGGCTACCGGCCGCGGAGCGTACTGGTGGAGGCGAAGCGGGCCGCGCAACTGGCCGATCTGGCCCAGGGCGGCCTGGGGGAGGCCGCGGTCTACGGAGCGGATGCCGCCCTGCTTCAGCAGATCACCGGCTTCCACGTGCACCGCGGCGTACTGGCCAGCTTCCACCGCAAGCCGCTGCCGAGCGTCGCCGAGGTGCTCGCCCAGGCCCGGCGGGTGGTGGTCCTCGAAGACATCAACAATCACACCAACATCGGCGCGATCTTCCGGGGCGTGGCCGCGCTCGGGATGGACGCCGTGCTGCTCTCGCCGACCTGCGCCGACCCGCTCTACCGGCGCAGCGTGCGGGTCAGCATGGGCGAGGTCTTCGCCATCCCGTACGCCACCCTCGACCCCTGGCCGCAGGGGCTCGACGTGCTGCGTACGGCCGGGTTCACGGTGTTGGCGATGACCCCGGCGGCCGACGCCGTCTCGCTGCACGAGCTGACCGCCGACCAGCGCCGGAGACCCGCGCTGCTGTTGGGAGCAGAGGGGCCGGGGCTGACCGCGGAGGCGCTCAAGTCGAGCGACGCCCGGGTGGTCATCCCGATGCACCGGGGCGTCGACTCGCTCAACGTGGCCGCCGCGACCGCCGTCGCCTGCTGGGAGCTGACGAGGCCATGACCGGCCGCAGGACGGTGATCGCATGACCGCGCCCGGATACCCGACCGTACGCGAGGTCGTCGCGCTCGACGCGATGCAGGTCGGGTCGCCGCGCGTGGTCGCCGGGGCCGAGCACCTCGACCGGGCGGTCCGCTGGGTGCACTCCTCGGAGGTGCCTGACATCGCCAGCCTGCTCCGGGGCGGGGAACTGGTGCTCACCACCGGGATCGGCCTGCCGGCTGACGACGACGGCATCCGGGCGTTCATCCGGGAGCTCTCCGAGGTGGGCGTGTCCGGCCTGGTGGTCGAGCTGGGCCGGCGCTATCCCTCGACGGTTCCCCGAGTGATGGCGACCGCGGCCGAGAAGCTCGGGCTGCCCCTGGTCGAGCTGCGGCGGCCGACTCCCTTCGTGCAGATCACCGAAGCCGTCCACGCCCGGATCGTCGACGCCCAGCTGACCGAGCTGCGGGCGACCGAGGAGATCCACCAGCGGTTCACCGAGCTGAGCGTCGAGGGCGCCGAACCGGCCGAGGTCGTGCACCAGGCGGCGCAGCTGTCCGGCTGCCCCGTGGTCCTGGAGAACCTCGGCCGTAAGGTCCTCGCCTTCGACGCGGCCGGCGGTCGCGCCGAACCCCTCCTGGACGGCTGGGAGCAACACTCCCGCCAGGTACGCGTGACCGGCCGGACGGGCTTCGACCGCGACGCGGGATGGCTGGTCACCATGGTCGGCGCCCGGGGGCAGGACTGGGGCCGGCTGCTGCTGCGCTGGTCGGCCGACGGGCCGCCGCCGACCCGGCTGACGATCCTGCTGGAGCGGGCCGCCTCCACGCTCGCCCTGGGCCGGTTGATCCGGCGCGACGAGGAGGGGCTGGAACGGCAGTTGCACGGCACGCTGCTGGCCGCCCTGCTCGACCACAGCCTGCCGGTGGACGAGGTCGCTCTGCGGGCGAGGGCGCTCGGGGTGACCGTCGACCGGCGACGGCTCATCGGCGTCGTCATCCGTCCCCTGTCCGGCCGGGGAGACTTCGCCGGCGGGGGAGCCTCCGCCAACCGGGGAGACCGGGCGGATCGGGACGGGGAGAAGAGCGACGTCACCGCCGCCCAGGCGCGGCTACGCGATCTCGCCGACGCCGCCACGCAGGGCGTACGCGAGGCGAAGCTGGCCGGTCTGACCGGGGTGCTCGACGACCACGTGGTCGGCGTACTGCTGGCGGTGAAGTCGGCCGCCGACGAGGACGCCGCGCTGGAACGGTTCGCGACGGCGTTGCGCCGGGGGCGGGAGGAGGTCCTCGTCGCAGCGGGGTCCGGTGTGGACAGTCTGCGGGAGGCACGCCGGTCGCTCGTCGAGGCCCGTCAGGTCGCCGACGCCGCCCGGCACGACACCCCCAGCTCCGTACCGGTGCTGCGACTGCCGAACGTCGGGCTGGCCGGGCTCCTGCATCTGCTGCGGGACGAGCCCCGGTTGCAGACCTTCGTCGAACGGCAGCTCGGGGCGTTGCTGGCGTACGACGCGAAGCATCCCCGGGACCCGCTGCTGCCGACGCTGCGGATCTACCTGGAGTCCGGGCGCAACAAGTCCATCGCCGCGTCCGCCGCGCACTTGTCACGGCCGGCCTTCTACGAGCGGCTGGCGCGGATCGGCCGGGTTCTCGGCGTCGACCTCGACTCGGTCACGGCGTGCCTCTCGCTGCACGTCGCCCTCCTGGCGTGGGAGGCGATCCGCTCGGAGTAGCCGAGGCGCGGCCCAGGAGTGCAGGCCAGGGTCACGCGGCCCACGAGCAGGCCAGGGTCACACGGCCCGGGAGTGCGGGCCAGGGTCAGAGGTCGCGGGCCATCCACTCGATCCGCAGGTCGGGGTGCGAGTGCAGCGGCTCGAACTCGCCGAGCGAGGTGAAGCCGTGCCGCAGGTAAAGCTTGCGGGCGGTCTCGTTGCCCTCGGTGACGCCGAGGCGGATGCGAGGGAAGCCCTTGGCCCGGGCCCAGTCGAGGGTGTCGGTGACCAGCGCGCCGGCGATTCCGGTGCCGCGCATGTCCTCCTCGACCCACATGGCGAGGATCAGCGGCTCGGTGAACTCGGGAACCTCGGCGCAGGCGATCTGCCCCGCCGGTACGCCGTCGAGGTAGCCGATGCTGCGGACGGCGTCGTCGCCGCGCTCGAGCCACCAGCGGTGCCAGTAGTGATCGTCGGCCCCGGCGGCGTTGGCATACGTCTCGCCGTAGGCCGTGGGCGCGAGCCGCAAAGCGTTCAGGCGCAGGGCTTTCCAGGTCTGCCAGTCGTCGAGCGTGGTCCGCCGGATCTCGATCACGGTCCGACCCTATCCGGGGCCGGCCGGGCAGGGCGAACGGGTTACCGGCACCGTTTGTCCGCCCGACGCTGTGTCATTCAGCACAGCCGACGCCTGACATCCTGTTCGTTGCGTCCGACCGGGGCCGATGGGACTCTGTGGCATGACCACCACCGACGATCTGCTCGCCCGGCATCGGGCCGTGCTACCCGCCTGGATCAGCCCGTTGTACGCCGAACCGATCGAGCTGGCGTCGGGATCGGGCTGCCGCGTGACCGACGCGTCCGGGCGTACGTATCTGGACTTCTTCGGGGGCGTGCTCACCACGTCCATCGGCTACGACATCGCCGAGATCTCCGACGCCGTACGCCGTCAGGTCGACACCGGCATCGCGCACTCCTCGACGCTGTACCTGATCCGCAAACAGGTCGAACTGGCGGAGAAGATCGCCCGGGTTTCCGGCATCCCGGACGCGAAGGTGTTTCTGGCCAACTCGGGGACCGAGGCCAATGAGACGGCCCTGCTGCTGGCCACCCAGCTCCGGCGCAGCAACCAGATCCTGGCGATGCGGAACTCCTACCACGGCCGCAGTTTCGGCGCCCTCGGCGTCACCGGCAACCGTGGCTGGGCCGCCTCGTCGCTGACCCCGGTCAACGTCAGCTACCTGCACTCCGGCGACCGCCTGCGGGGTCTGTTCGCCGGGCTCTCCGACGCCGAGTACATCGCCAAGGCCGTCGAGGATCTGCGTGAGGTGCTGGCCACCACGACCAGCGGCGACGTCGCCTGCCTGATCGCCGAGCCGATCCAGGGCGTCGGCGGGTTCGTCGCGCCGCCGGACGGGTTCTTCGGCGCGCTCAAGGAAGTCCTCGACGAGTACGGGATCCTGTGGGTCTCCGACGAGGTGCAGACCGGCTGGGGGCGTACGGGTGAGCACTTCTGGGGCTACCAGGCCCACGACGCCGTCCCGGACATGCTGACCTTCGCCAAGGGCATCGGCAACGGCTACGCCCTCGGCGGCGTCGTCGCCCGGGCCGAGGTCATGGACTGCCTGACCGCGACCTCGTTCAACACGTTCGGCGGCAACCCGATCTCCAGCGCGGCCGGCGCGGCCGTCCTCGACTACATCCTGGATCACGATCTGCAGGGCAACGCTGCTCGCGTGGGTGAGGTGCTGCACCGGGGACTCCGCGAGATCGCCGCCGCCGCCCCGATCGTCGCCGACGTCCGGGGCCGGGGCTTGATGCTCGCGGTCGAATTCGTCGAACCCGGGACGCTGACCCCGTCGCCGCGCGCGACGTTGGGCGTCCTGGAGGAGTGCAAGGCCGCCGGGCTGCTGGTCGGCAAGGGCGGTCTGTACGGCAACGTGATCCGCATGGGTCCGCCGCTGACCCTGACCGAGGCGGAGGCAAAGGAGGGCCTGGGCATCCTGGCGCACGCGATCGAGACCGTGGGGGCCGCGCGATGAGGCACGTCAAGCACTACGTCGCCGGCAAGGACTGGGAACGGCCGGGTGGCGCGGCCCGCCGGGGCGATCTCTACGACCCGGCCACCGGTGAGGTCACCGGGCACGTCGACTTCGCCTCCACCGCAGACGTCGGCACCGCGGTCACGGCCGCCGCCGAGGCGTTCCCGGCCTGGCGGGACGCCTCCCTCGCCAAGCGCACCGCCGTCATGTTCGCGCTGCGCCAGCTCGTCCACGAGCGGCGCGGGGAACTCGCCGCCGCGATCACCGCCGAGCACGGCAAGGTCCTCTCCGACGCCGCCGGGGAGGTGCAACGCGGCCTGGAGGTCATCGAGTACGCCTGTGGCATCCCGACCGCCCTGAAGGGCGGCTTCAGCGAGAACGTCTCCACCGGAGTGGATTCGTACTCGATCCGCCAGCCGCTGGGCGTCGCCGCGGTCATCTCGCCCTTCAACTTCCCGGCGATGGTGCCGTTGTGGTTCGTGCCGATCGCGATCGCGGCGGGCAACTCGGTCGTCCTGAAGCCGTCGGAGAAGGATCCGACGGCGTCCACCCTGCTCGCCGCGTGGTTCAGCGAAGCCGGGCTGCCGGACGGCGTACTGAACGTGGTGCACGGCGACAAGGAGGCGGTCGACGCGCTACTCGACCACCCCGACGTGAAGTCGGTGTCGTTCGTCGGCTCCACTCCGATCGCCCGCTACGTCTACGAGCGCGGCACGGCCAACGGCAAACGCGTACAGGCGCTGGGCGGAGCGAAGAACCACATGGTGGTGCTGCCCGACGCCGACCTCGATCTGGCGGCCGACGCGGCGGTCAGCGCCGGATTCGGCTCGGCCGGCGAACGGTGCATGGCGATCTCGGTCGTCGTCGCGGTCGAGCCGGTGGCCGACGAGCTGACCGCCAAGATCACCGAACGCATGGCGCAGATCCGCACCGGCGACGGCCGCCGTGGCTGCGACATGGGCCCGCTGGTCACCCGGGAGCACCGTGACAAGGTCGCCGGCTACCTGGCGGCGGGCGTACGCGAGGGCGCGACGCTGGTCGTCGACGGGCGCGGCGTCGAGCCGGACGGCGACCGGGCCGGCTTCTGGCTCGGCCCAACCTTGTTCGACGACGTCCGGCCGGAGATGTCCATCTACACGGACGAGATCTTCGGACCGGTTCTCTCGATCGTCCGCGTCCGGACGTACGAGGAGGCGGTCGCGCTCGTCAACGCCGGCCGCTACGGCAACGGCACGGCGATCTTCACCAACGACGGCGGGGCCGCCCGGCGGTACCAGCACGAGGTCGAGGTCGGGATGATCGGGGTCAACGTCCCGATCCCGGTGCCCATGGCGTACTACTCCTTCGGCGGGTGGAAGGCGTCGCTGTTCGGCGATACGCACGCCCACGGCGCCGAAGGCGTCCACTTCTTCACCCGTGGCAAGGTGGTTACCAGCCGCTGGCTCGACCCCTCGCACGGTGGGGTGAATCTGGGGTTCCCCACCCAAAGTTGATCATCATCCCGATCATCCTCGGCGTCCGGTTCACGCGGTTTTGTGTGGACCGGACGCCGTTTTCATGGGCGATATTCTTACCAAAGCGCTGTCCGAAAAGTCCGATTACCAATCCGGTACGCCGCCCGGCCCCGTCCACTGGGCCATCGACGGCAGTGACCTTGGTCTCCCGCGTTCGCCCTGGTAGACGTGGTCGTGGCCGGTGTCACTGTGGCATGATCGGCCGGGCTCACCCCGGCGTCGCCTAGATAACGGGTTGGAAAACTTTCCTCAACTACTTGACAAGGTAGCGGTTGTAGTAAGAACTTTTACCAACAACAGTAAACACTCCTGCGTATTAGTTGGGCTTCGAGCCGAAGGGGAATGCCGCTCATGGATGGCGAGGTGACGGTCAGCACGGGACAGCCCGTGTCGGCCACCGTCGTACCCGCGGCCCGGAGCGCCGACGGCGAAGCCGAGAGCCTGCTGACGCGCATCCGCTCGCAGCTTCCGGAGTTCACGGGGGCGTTGCGGCGGGTGGCCGATCATGTTTTGGCGGATCCGGCGGCGGCGGCGCGGGCGACGATCGTGGAGTTGGCGGAGCGGAGTGGGACGTCGCCGGCGACGGTGACCCGGTTCTGTCGGGCGTTGGGTTTCGACGGGTACGCGGATCTGCGGTTGGGGATCGCGGGGGAGACCGGGCGGTTGGCGCGGTCGGCCGGGTGGCAGGTCGACATCGGGCGGGAGATTCAGCCGACGGATCCGTTGGAGCGGGTGTTGTCGCAGTTGATGGCGGCGGACACGTTGGCGATGCGGGATACGGCGGCGCGGATCGATCTGGGTGCGGTGGAGCGGGCGGCGGACGCGATCGCGGCGGCGTCGCGGGTGGACATCTACGGGGCGTCGGGTAGTGCCCTGGTGGGTGAGGAGCTGCAGTTCTCGTTGCATCGGATCGGGATCGCGGCGTGGGCGTGGACCGACATTCACAACGGTCTGGCCAGTGCGGCGCTGTTGGGTCCGGGTGATGTGGCGTTGGGGATCTCGCATTCGGGGCAGACCCGGGAGACGATCGAGATGATCGCCGAGGCGGGTAGCCATGGTGCGACCACGATCGCGTTGACCAGCTTCCCGCGTTCACCCCTGGCCGACGTCGCCGACTTCGTGCTGTTGACGGCGACGCAGGCGACCACGTTCCGCCCGGACGCGTTGTCGGCGCGGCATCCGCAGCTGGTGGTGCTGGACCTGTTGTACATCGCGGTGGCGCAGCGCACGCATGAGCGCTCGCACGCGGCCTTTCAGCGTACGGCGCGTGCGGTGGAGGCCCATCGGATCAAGGAGGTCGCCGAATGAGGAACCTCCAGACAGTCTTCGACGCGGCGCTGACGCCGCACCGCGTCGAGGTCCCTTCGGGGATGTGTTTCATGACCGTCCTCTCGGGGACGAACGCCAACCCTTACCTCGAGTCCCGGTGGACCGGACGTCTCCGGCCCATCGCCTGACCCGTACCGAGGAGACAAAGATGTCCAACTCCCCCTCTGAGCTGAACCGCCGCACGGTTCTGCGCCGTGCCGCGGTGGCCGGCGCGCTCGCCGTGCCCGCCGTCAGCTTCCTGGCCGCATGCACCGACGACGACAAGGGCGGCGACACCGGCGGCGCGGCCAAGTCCCCGACCAACCCGTTCGGCATGAAGGAAGACGCGACCGTCGAGGTCGTCATCTTCGACGGCGGCTACGGTCAGAAGTACGCGACCGACGGCCTGGAGCCGAACTTCAAGGCGGCCTGGCCGAAGGCGACCGTCAAGCACACCGCCACCCAGGACATCACGGCGCTGCTGCAGCCGCGGTTCCAGGGCGGCAACCCGCCGGAGTTCGTGAACAACTCCGGCACGAAGTCGATGGACTTCGGCGCCCTGGTGGCCGACGAGCAGCTGGCCGACCTGACCGAGCTGTGGGACGCCCCGTCCGTCGACGACCAGGCCAAGAAGGTGCGTGAGACCGTCTTCGCCGGCACCGTCGAGGCGGGTTCCTTCAACGGCAAGCCGTTCGTGCTGTACTACGTGTCGACCGTGTTCGGCATCTGGTACTCCGGCAAGCTCTTCAAGGACAACGGCTGGGAGGCCCCGAAGGACTGGGCCGGCTTCCTCGCGCTGTGCGAGAAGATCAAGGCCAAGGGCATCACGCCCTACGGCTACGCCGGCGCCAACGCGGCGTACTACCAGTGGAACGTCATCCTGACGCAGGCCGCGAAGATCGGCGGCGCCGACATCCTCAAGAACATCGACAACCTCGAGGACGGCGCCTGGACCAACGACGCCGTCGTCAAGGCCGCCTCCGCGTGGGGCACCCTGGCGTCGAAGGGTTACATCAGCGCGGCGTTCGAGGGCCTCAAGCACACCGAGGTGCAGCTCCAGCAGAACCAGTACAAGCTGGCGATGTACCCGTCGGGTGACTGGCTGGAGGGCGAGCAGGCCGCCACCACGCCGAAGGACTTCGAGTACCAGCTGACGCCGGTCCCGGCGTACGACGGCTCCGACAAGCTGTCGCCGGCGGCGGTCCGCTCGGCGGCCGGTGAGGGCTACTTCGTCTCGAAGTCGTCGGCCAACAAGGCGGCCGGTCTGGAGTTCATGCGCCAGATGCTCTCCAAGAAGAGCGCTCGCGCGTTCACCGAGATCACCGAGGCGCACGCGCCGACCGTGGTCGCGGGCGCGTCGGACGGCTTCGCCTTCCCGGCGGGCGTGAAGAGCTCGCAGGCGGCTCTCGCCGCGGCGGGCAAGGATGTCGTTACCCTCTTCTTCGACGGTTGGTACCAGGACCTCGACAAGGAGGCCCGGGCCGCCACCAACGAGCTCATGTTCGGCCGCATCGACGGCAAGGCGTGGGGCGAGCGGATCCAGAAGAAGGCGGACGCCATCAAGAAGGACGCGTCCATCACCAAGTTCAAGCGCTGATTTAGGAGCGTTGGGGTCATGCGGCACGGCAAGTACCCGTTCGTGGCGGGCTTTCTCTTCCTGCCGGTCCTCCTGTATGTAACGTTCGTCATCTATCCAACGTTGCGAACGTTCTACATCTCGATGACCGCGTGGCGAGGCTTTGCGGTTCCGCCGAGGTGGATCGGCTTCGACAACTACAAGCAGTTGTTCGACGACGACCGCTTCTGGCAGGCCATCACGCATCACCTCGAGTTGCTTGTCGCGCTGCCCCTGATCACCATCGCGATCGCCCTGTTCTTCGCGTTCCTGCTGAACGTGGGCGGTGGCTCCAAGGGTGGCGTGCGGACCGGGGTCTGGGGGTCGAAGTTCTACCGGGTGGTGTTCTTCCTCCCCCAGGTCCTGGCCGTCGCCATCGTCGGCGTGATGTTCCAGACGGTCTACCGTCCGGACAACACCGGCCTGGTCAACGGGGTGCTCACCAAGATCGGGCTGGACCCGATCGCCCTGCTGGTCAACAAGAACACCGCGTTGTGGTCGATCATGTTCGTCGCCATCTGGCAGGCGGTCGGCTTCTACGTCGTGCTCTTCTCGGCGGGGATGTCCAGCATCCCCGCGGAGATCTACGAGGCCGCCGAACTCGACGGCGCCTCCCGCTTCTCGCTGTTCTTCCGGGTCACGCTGCCGCTGCTGTGGGACACGATCCAGGTCGCCTGGGTCTACCTCGGCATCGCCGCGTTCGACTTCTTCGCGCTGGTCAACGTGCTGGCGCAGGACGGCGGTTACGGCGGTCCGGACGGAGCGACCACGACACTGGCGACCGAGCTGTACTACGCGGCGTCCAAGAGCAAGCTCGGCTACGCGTCGGCGATCGGTGTCGTCCTCTTCTTCTTGACGCTGACCTTCGCCGCGCTGACACTGCGTGTCACCAAGCGCGAAACCATCGAGTACTGAGTGGGAACCGCGATGACGACGAACACCACCCCCGCACAGGACCGCAGGCCGGCCTCCGCGAGCCCGGCCACGCTGACGACAGCGGGCCGCCAGAAGCGGGAGATCCGCTTCTTCTCGCGGCTCAGCAGCCTTTCGCTGATGATCTGGTCGATCATCATCCTCGGTCCGCTCGTCTGGGTCTTCCTGTCCTCCTTCAAGTCGCCGGAGGAGATCTTCAGCAGCCCCTGGACCCTGCCGTCGAAACTGCGGTGGGACAACTGGGAGCGGGCCTGGAACACCGCGCACATCGGCACCTACATGCTCAACAGCGTGATCGTGGTGGCGATCAGCACCTTCGGCACGATGCTGCTCGGCTCGATGGCGGCCTACGTCCTCGCGCGGTACAAGTTCTTCGGGCGCGGGTTCATCTACTACCTGTTCGTCTCGGGCCTGGCCTTCCCGGTCTTCCTCGCCCTGGTGCCGCTCTTCTTCGTGGTACGCGACCTGGGCCTGCTCGGCACCAAGACCGGCCTGATCCTCGTCTACATCTCCTACTCGCTGCCGTTCACCGTCTTTTTCCTCAGCGCCTTCTTCAAGACGCTGCCGACGTCGGTGGCCGAAGCGGCGATGATCGACGGCGCCGGGCACATGAAGCTGTTCTTCCGCGTCATGCTGCCGATGGCCAAGTCCGGTCTGATCAGCGTCGGCATCTTCAACATCATCGGACAGTGGGCGCAGTACCTCCTGCCGCTCTACCTGATCCCGGGCGGTGAGGAGTACCAGGGCAACTGGGTCCTCACCCAGGGCATCGCCTCGATCTCCGTCGCGGCCGGCTTCAAGTCCGACTGGGGCGCGCTGTTCGCGGCGATCACCATCGCGATCCTCCCGATGATCATCATCTACGCCGTGATGCAGCGGCAGATCCAGGCGGGTCTGACCGCCGGCGCGGTCAAGTAACCCTCCGCACGTAACCCATCCCCACCGAACGAGCCGATCTCCAGCTGGGAGGTCGGCTCGTTTGTCGTACGGGGGACGCAGAATGAGCAGCGTGATCGTCGCCGTCGCACCTGACCGCTCGGGAGGTGCCGTCGTCCAGCCGCTCGGGCCGGACGGCGCCCCGACAGCGGAGCCGCGTCGCGTCGCCGATCTGGCCGCCGAGCTTCGCGCCCGGCCCGAGGCGCGCTGGGTGTGGCCGAGCACGGAGTCGGCCTACCCGGCGATCCTGGACGCTGCGGTGCGCGTACCACGGTGTCATGACCTGGAGATGACCGAGGCCCTGCTCGTCGGCGCGGAGGGGGAGTGGGGTGCGCCGCGGTCCGTGGCGGCCGCGTGGGCGCGACTGACCGGCGGGCCGGTGCCCCCCGACCCTCCGGTACGCCAAGCCGCACCGCCCGGCGAAGCCCAGGAGGCCTTGTTCGGCGAGCCCAGCGGCGTCGCCGAGGCGACCATCGAGCAGGTCGCCGCGGTGTACGCAGACCAGCTGAAACGGATCGCGGCGACGGCGGACCCGGCGAGGTTCCGGATGTTGGTGGCCGCCGAGTCCGCCAGTGCTCTGATCGCCGTCGAGATGGGCCGGGCCGGGCTGCCGTGGCACGCGCCGACGCACGACGAGCTGCTCACCGATCTGCTCGGCGCGCGCCGACCGGCGGGTGGGCCGCCGCAGAAGCTGGTGGAGCTGACCGAGCAGATCTGCCACCTGCTGGCGAGCCCGGGGCTGCATCCCGATTCGCCGGCCGAGCTGCGGCGCGCGCTGCGCAAGGCGGGCATCGACGTGCCGAACACCCGGGCCTGGGTGCTCAAACAGGTGGAGCATCCGGCGATCGAGCCGATCCTGCACTACAAGGAGCTTTACCGGATCTGGACCGCGCACGGCTGGTCCTGGCGGCAGCAGTGGGTACGCGACGGCCGGTTCCATCCGGCTTATGTGCCGGGCGGGGTGGTGAGCGGGCGCTGGGCGACACGGGGCGGCGGGGCGCTGCAGATCCCGGCGGTGTTACGGGCGGCGGTGCGGGCCGACCCGGGCCGTCGGCTGGTGGTCGCCGACGCCGGGCAGCTCGAACCACGCATCCTCGCGGCGGTCTCCCGCGATCCGGGGCTGTGCAAGGCCGCTGGGCCGGGCGACATCTACACCGGGCTGGAGGGGTTCGCCGACCGCGCCACCGCGAAGGTCGCCCTCCTGGGCGCGATGTACGGGCAGACCGGCGGCCAGGCCGCGCCCGCATTGGCTGTCCTCAAAGGACGATATCCGCGCGCCTGGGCAGTCGTGGAGGAAGCCGCGCGTACGGGGGAGAGCGGTGGCCTGGTGCGATCCTGGCTCGGCCGGACCTGCCCCCGGCCCGGCGGCGGCCCGACCGCGGGTGATCTGGCCGACGGCGAGTGGTTCAACAGCCGCGACGGCGACCTGCGTACGTCGGCCGGTCAACGGGCGCGGGGCCGGTTCACGCGGAACTTCGTGATCCAGGCGACCGCCGCCGAATGGGCGGCCACCCTGTTGGCGCTGGTGCGCTCCCGGCTGTGGGAGGTCGACGCCGAACTCGTCTTCTTCCAGCACGACGAGGTGATCCTGGACTGCTCCCACTCGTGCGCCGACGACGTCGCCGTGGTGCTGCAAGAGTGCGCCGACGAGGCCGGGCGATTGATGTTCGGGTCCACCGGTGTTCACTTCGTCATGGACGCCAAGGTGGTCGAGGCGTACTCGGACGCCAAGCCGTCCTGATCCTCGCCGGCTCTTGGCGATCTTGAACGGAAACTGCTGCTATCGCGACGTTTTCTGTTCAAGATTCGCGCCCTGCTTGTCGATCTAGGCGAAGAATGGCGGCTATGGCGACCCTTTCCCGCCTAGATCATCTCGACGCCGCGGGCGGCGCACGACGAGGCCCGCGCACGACGAGGCCCGCGCGTGGCGATGCCCGCCGCGATCGCGGCGGGCATCGGAT
Organism: Hamadaea sp.; assembly: GCA_013361475.1. Taxonomy (GTDB): domain Bacteria; phylum Actinomycetota; class Actinomycetes; order Mycobacteriales; family Micromonosporaceae; genus Hamadaea. The sequence goes on along the minus strand of JABFYB010000009.1, from coordinate 68 downwards.
GTCGGGGGAGGCGTCAGATGTCGACGCCGAACCTTCGCAAGATGGCGCCACCGGCGAGCCACGCTCCG